>JBBSIG010000030.1:0-17045 GCA_038232215.1 Gaiellales bacterium
AGGACCTCGTCTACGAGCACGCCGCCGAGCTCGTCGCCCTGGAGGGACGGCTACACGAGCTCGACCAGCTCCTCGCCGCGGCGGTCAGCGCCCGCCGCAAAGCTCCCGCCGCGCGCTGCGAGTGCGGCGCGCCCCTGATCTGGGGATCGCACTTCTGTGCCAACTGCGGCCGCGCCCTGGGCGAGAAGCCTGTCGTCGCCTGTGGGAAGTGCGGCGCCGCGGTCCCGGCGCAGTCGAAGTTCTGCGCCTCCTGTGGTGCGCCCGTCGAGGAGGCTTCGCCCGCCCCACGGCCGGAGGGTGACCTCGCCGCGGCGCCTGCTGAGACCTCGGCCCCGGGAGACGAGGCGCGGAGCGAGGACGACCGCCGCGACCGCTGGGAGACGGACTAGGTGGCCGACGACCCGCCGCCGCCGCCGGAAGATCGCCCGCCTGTTCCGCCCGAGGACGGGCCGCCGCCCGCGCCGGTGGGCGACCCGGTCGGAGGCGACTGTCCCCGCTGCGGCACGCCGTACGGTCCCGGACAGGAGTACTGCCTCGAGTGCGGGCTCCGGCTGCCGGTCACGCGCCCGGGCGTCGTCGGTCGCGTCTCGACGGTCTGGCGCCGGCGGGCGCCGTACCCGGGCGACTGGTGGTGGCCGGTTCTGCTCGGCCTGCTCGTGGCCGGTCTCGCGACTGCGGCGGTGATCCTGCTGACGAGAGACGACGGTGGAGATCGGCCCACGCTCGTCGCAACACCCGAGACGGGGACCGGAGCGGTCGACACGTCGACGACCGCCGCCGGCGACACGAGCACGATCGCCCCGCCGCCCGAGCCGACCACCACCGCTCCGGCGCCCGCCGAGACGACTGAGAGCGCACCGGCGAGTACGACGCTGACGACCTGGCCTGCCGGGACGAACGGGTTCACCGTGGTGCTGAAGTCGATTCCCACGAGCGCGGGCCGCGGAGTCGCCGTGAAGGAGGCGAGGAAGGCGCTCGCCGGCGGACTCGCCGACGTGGGCGTGCTGGACTCGTCGGACTACTCGAGCCTGCACGCGGGCTACTTCGTCGTCTTCAGCGGTGTCTACACCACGCAGGCCGAGGCCACGAATGCCCTCGGCACGGCTCGCTCGGGCGGCTACTCCGACGCCTATGCAAGCGCGATCGCGTCATAGTGTCGTTCTCTCCGTGGGCAACTCGAGCACGGACTTTGTAACACGGTCTTGGAGTGGTTAAACTCCGACCGATGGAGAGCCCGGACGCAATGTTTACCCCGTCTTAACAAAGCTTTTCGGGGACTTAATAGGGGAGCGAGAGACTAGGGATGGAAGAACGAACGGTGTATCTGCAGTCGTGTATGTATCAGTACTCAAGGGCCATCTACCGCTCGATTAAGGATCTGATCGACCCCTACGTCGACCAGGTCAGCCGGCTCGAGTACCGCCGCGACGTGCTCGAGGCCTGCGAGCAGACGATGGAACGGCTCGCGAAGGATCCGCTCTACTTCGCGAAGCCCGACCGGACGCTCTTTCAGGACATCCGTCGCTACTTCCCCATCACCGCGCAGGCCCAGGTCGCGTGGGCGGTCCAGGAAGGCGTTGCCGCTGCGGTCGCCTTCATCGAGGATCAGATCGAGGCGGGGGCCCTCGACGGTGGGGTGGCGCGGTGCCGCGCGACCACGCGCAAGGGGAAGCCGTGCCAGCGGACGCCCCTGCCCGAGCGCGACTACTGCCCGTCGCACCAGCACCTCGAGCGCGCGCGCGTCGCAGCGTAAACACTCCACAGGCCGGGGCGGGTAGGCTCGCTCCAGCGTGTTTTCTCACTCTCTGGCGAGCGAAGCGAGGCCACAAACTAGACCCGCAAAAAGTGCGGAGCACTTTTTGCGGTAGTGGTGAAATCGCACGACACCGACAAGCTGATCCGGCAGCTCTCGCTCGTCTCGTACCTGATGGCGGAGCGCCGGGCCGTCACGGCGCGCGACGTGAAGACGAACGTCGAGGGCTACTCCGAGATGTCGGACGAGGCGTTCGCGCGCCGGTACTACTCCGATCGCGCGGAGCTGCTCGCGCTCGGTGTCCCCCTGCACTCGCAGCGCGACGAGTTCACGGGCGAGGAGCTCTACACGCTGCGCTCCGAGCAGTACTTCCTGCCGCCTCTCGAGCTCTCCGACGACGAGCTGGCCGCTCTGCAGACCTGCTTCTACCTGCTCGAGGGCAAGTTCGCGTACGCGGAGCCGCTTCGCCTCGCGCTGCAGAACCTGGCTCTCGGCCGGCCCGGCTTCGAGGACCCGCCGACCGCCACAGCGGTTCGCGTCGAGGTCTCCGATCCGGACTACTCCCCCGAGATGCCCGGCCGGCTCGGGAAGCTCGAGGGGGCGATCTCCAAGCAGCGGACGGTCAAGTTCGGCTACTGGTCCATCTCGCGTGACGAGCTCGCCGAGCGCACGCTGAACCCGTACGCGCTGCTCCCGGACAACGGCAGCTGGTACGTCGTGGGCAAGGATCTCGATCGCGAGGACATCCGGACCTTCCGGGTCTCCCGCATCAGGGGGGACATCCGTTTCGCCACCAGGCGGGAGCGCGACTTCCGCACTCCGGCCGACTTCGACATCGACCAGTTCCGCGATCGGGCGCCGTGGCAGATCGGCGACACGGTCGGCGAGGCGAGGATCGAGGTCGCCCGCGACACCGCCTGGTGGGTCGAGCGCACGTACGGAGGGCGCGGACGCCTCGAGGACGGCGTCTTCGTGACCGAGTACTCGAGCCTCCCGCTTCTCGCCGCCTGGGTGCTGCGACAGGACGGGCGCGCCGTGCCGCTCGAGCCGCCCGCGCTCAGACGGGAGGTGGCCGACAGCCTGCGGCGAGTGCGCGTCCGTCACGAGAGCCCGCCGCCGGAGGTGACCCGCGAAGCCGCGCCGAGCAACGGCGAGCAGCCGAGCGAGCGCCCGGCCGGCCCGGTCGCGCCGGAGCGCTTCGCCGTGCTGCAGGCGCTGCTCGCCTTCCTGCTCGCCGAGTGCGGCGACGAGCCCTCCGCCGAGATCCAGGCCCGCACGATCGTCGAGCGCTTCCGAATTCCGCCCGAGGCGCTTCAGGAGCACCTGTCCCTGCTCAACCTCGTGAACTTCGGCGGGGGCTGCTACACGGTCTACGCAGAGCTCGAGGGAGAGACGGTCCGCGTCGACAAGGAGCTGTACGGCGACACCTTCCGCCTGCCGCCCCGCCTGACCCCGCTCGAGGCGCGGGCGATCAGGCTCGCGCTCGACTTCGTCGGCCCGATGATCGCCGCCGACGCCCACACGCCGCTCGACGGCGTCCGCCGCAAGCTGGAGGAGACCTTCGGGCAGTTCGAGCTGGCCCAGACCCCGGAGCCGCACGTAGGCCAGCCCGAGGAGGATCTGGTCGCGACCCTCACGCAGGGCATTCGCCATCTCAAGCTCGTCGAGGTCGAGTACCAGAAGGAGGGCGAGGAGGCGCCCTCGAGCCGGGTCGTCGAGCCCTACGCGATCGAGCGGCGGCTCCCGCACTGGTACGTGCACACGTACGACCGCACGAGCGAGGGCGAGCGCAGCTTCCGGCTCGACCGCATGCGCAGCGCGCACCTCTCCCGGCACGGCTTTCGGGCCCGCGAGGACTTCGAGCCGCGCGGCCTGCGCGACGCCCGGTTCGCGCGGATCTGGTACTCGCCCGCGATCGCCCGCTGGCGCGTCGAGCGCGGCGGCGCCCGCCTGCTCTCGGACGGAGCCGCGCTGGCCGAGTCACCGGTCGGAAGTCCCGAGTGGCTGGTCGGAGAGATCTTCTCCTTCCGCGGCGAGGCCGTCGTGCTCGAGCCCGAGGATCTCCGCGTCCGCATCGCCGAGCGGGCGCGCGAGCTCGGGCGGGAGCTCGGCGGCGCGCGTGCTCGCGTGCGCAGCTAGATCGTCTAGTCGACAGGCAGCGAGAGCGTGAACGTCGCGCCCTGATCCGGGGCCGAGCGCACGTGCAGCTCGCCGCCGTGCGCCTCGGCGATCGACCGCGCGATGAAGAGTCCGAGACCGCTGCCCGGCTTCGGGCTACCGGCCGCCCGCACGAATTTCTGGAAGATCTCCTCCTGCTGCTCGAGCGGGATGCCGGGACCCTGGTCGCGAATGTCCACGCTGACGGTGCCGTTCTCGGCGCGTGCGACGACCTCCACCCGGTCGCCCGCGCTCGAGTACTTGATCGCGTTCTCGATCAAGTTGCCCACCACCTGACGCAGGCGCTCGCGATCGCCGCGCACGAGCGGCAGGCCCGGGTCGACCCGGGCCTCGAGCCGCACCTCCTCCTGACCGGCCCTCGCGACGGTGACGGACTCACGCACGAGCTCACCGACGTCGACGTCGGTGAAGCTGAAGCTGAACGTGCCTGCCTCGAGCCTCGAGGTGTCGAGCACGTCGGCGATCAGTCCGGCGAGCCGGTTCGCCTCGTCCCCGATCAGCGCGAGCAGCATGTCTCGCTGCTCCGCGGAGAGCTCCGCCCAGCGCTGCCGCAGCGTCCGCGCGGAGCCGATCACGGCGGCCATCGGGCTCCGGAGCTCGTGGGAGACGAGCGAGACGAAGTCGGCTCGCAGGGCGGACAGGCGGCGCAGCTCCTCCACCGTGCTGCGCTCCGCCTCGTAGGAGCGGATGTTCTGCACGGCCGTCGCGACGAGGCGCCCGAGGAGCGAGGCCAGCTCGATCTCCTCCGCGCTGAACGCACGCGGCTCGGAGCGCACGATCGAGAGCATCCCGATCGTGCGCGCCCCCACGAGAAGCGGCGCGGCGAGCCGGCTGCGGAGACCCAGCTCGAGCAGTGCCTCCTCCTCCGGGTGGCGGCGTTCCTCCATGTCCTGCCTGACGACGACCCTGCCGCGCAGCACCTCGTCGAGGACCGATCCGCCGAGCGGCTGTGCGGTGCCCGGAGAGAAGACGCTGTCCACGCCCCTGCCGGCCGCCGCCATGACGCGCGCCTCACCGTCCTCGGCGAGCACGATCGCCATGCGCTCGAACGGCACGAGGCCGCGCGCCTCGCGAATGAACGCCCTGAACGCCTCCTCGAGCACGAGCGAGGAGCCGAGCGCCCGGGCCGAGCGGTTCGCCGCGTCGAGCACGTCGACCGACGCGCCGTCCCAGCTCGTCGCGCAGGCGCTCGGCCTCACCCGCCCGCGCCTCGGCATCCCTGGTCGCCTGGGTCAACGAGGTGACGAGGCGACCGATCACCGCTCCGAGCACGAGTCCGAGGGCAACGCGGACGGTAGTCGCGTCGTAGCGGAACGCGGAGGGCTCGAAGCGGCTCGACCGAAAGAGCTCGGTGCCGACGAGCGGGCGGCACCAGCAGGAGAGCGGACACCAGCCCGCCGCGCAGGCCGAAGCGGAGCGCGCCCTCGGCCACGGGCAGGAAGTAGAGCGCCATCAGGGGCTGGCTCGGCTCGAACGAGAAGACCAGGATGAAGGCGAGGACGACGGCGGAGTCGAGTACGAGCGCGCCGAGACCGAGCCGGTCGCGCGCCCGGGTGCTCCGCGCGCGCGGCGAGAGTCCGAGAATCGCGACCGTGCCGGCCGCGAGCAGGCCGCAGACGGCCCACGCCAAGCCCTCGTACCCCGCCGGAAACGAGCCGCGGAAGCTCGCGACCTGGATCAGCGCGAGCGGAACCGCGACGAGCCGCATCGCCGTCAGCCAGCGTCCGAGCGTCACGACGCGGTCGCGCCCGGCGCTCGGAGGCTCGGGGTCAGCGACCATGCCGTGCGTCGAGCCGGGCCAGCGCCCACTCGGCATGCTCACGGACGAGCTCGTCCGGGTCCTCGGTGGCGCGCTCGGCGGCCGGACGGTGCTCGGGCCCCCCCACGTTCCCAAGGGCGACGAGGGCGTTCCGGCGCAGGTAGCGAGGATCGTTCCGCGGGACGTACAGACGCTCGTAGCGCTCGCGGAGCTCCGGGCCGTCCTGCTCGAGCCACTCGACGAGCGAGACGTGCGGCTCGGCGGTCAGGGGCACCTCCACGCCCGCGCGGCGCTTCTCGATCCCCCGGTTCCAGGGGCAGACGTCCTGGCAGATGTCGCAACCGTAGACCTGCGCGCCGAGCGGCTCGCGGTAGGGCTCGGGGATCGACTCCGGGGCCTGCGTCCAGTACGAGAGGCACCGGGTCGCGTCGAGCGTGCCGGGCTCGTCTAGAGCCCCGGTCGGACATGCCTCGATGCAGAGCGTGCACGAGCCGCAGTCGAGGCCGAGCGGGGGCGTCGGGTCGATCTCGACGTCCGTCACGAGGGTGCCGAGGACGACCCAGGAACCGTGCCGCCTCGTGATCAGGAGCGTGTTCTTGCCGTAGAAGCCGACCCCCGAGCGAGCCGCGGCCTCCCGGTCGACGTGCTGGTTGGCGTCGACCAACACGCGATAGCGGCCACCGAGTCGGCGGCCGAGCACGTCGAGGCGCTCCCGCAGGGCGGCGTAGCCGTCGCTCCAGGTGTAGCGGGGCAGACGTCCAGCCCCCGCGGGGCGCTCCGGCTCGGGCGCGTAGTAGCAGAGCGCAGCGGAGACGACGGTCCGAGCGCCGTCGAGCAACCCCTCGGGATGGCACGAGACCTCTGGCCTCGCCATCGTGAAGCGCATGTCCGCGAACAGGCCGCGCGCCCGGCGCTCGCGAATGTGCCGCTCGGTGCCCGCGTAGGGCTCCGCCGGCGCGGCGCCGACCACGTCGAGGCCGAGCTCCTCGGCGAGCCGCTCGAGCGCGTCACTCGTCACCCCTGGATTCTAGGAGCGTACGATCGAGACGGATGAAGGCGGCTCGGATCCACGAGGACGGCGGGCCCGAGGTGCTCCGCTACGAGGACGCGCCCGACCCGGCACCGGAGGCGGGCGAGGTGCTGGTGCGCCTCAGGGCGGCGTCGCTCAACCACCTCGACCTCTGGGTGCGGAAAGGTCTGCCCTCGGTGCCGAAGCCCCGCATTCTCGGAGCGGACGGTGCGGGAACGGTCGAGGCACTCGGGTCCGGCGTCGAGGGCCTCGAGCTCGGTCAGCGCGTCGTGCTCAACCCGGGCCTCGAGCACGGTGAGAGCATCGGCGTGATCGGCGAGCACAGAGACGGCACGAACGCCGAGCTGATCGCCGTTCCGGCCTCGAACGTCTACGGGCTGCCGGACTCGCTCGGCTTCGAGGAAGCGGCGGCGTTCCCGCTCGTGTTCGAGACGGCCTATCGCATGCTCGTCACGAAAGCCCGGCTCGAGGCCGGTGAGTGGGTGCTCCTGTGGGGAATCGGCAGCGGAGTCTCGACGGCCTGCCTCGAGATCGTGAAGGCGCTGGGCGCCCGCGCGATCGTCACCTCCTCGAGCGACGAGAAGCTCGCGCGGGCGCGCGACCTCGGCGCGGAGGCGGGCGTCAACCACGTTGACGGCGACGTCGCAGGCGCCGTCGCGGAGCTCACGGGCGGTCGGGGCGTCGACGTCGTCGTCGACCACGTCGGCGAGGCCACGTGGCGGACGTCGCTCCAGGTCGTCCGACAGGGCGGACGCGTCGCGGTCTGCGGCGCCACGACGGGCCCGAATCCGCCGGCCGCGCTGCACCGGATCTGGTGGAAGCAGCTCACCATCTTCGGCTCCACGATGGGAACGAAGGCCGACTTCGAGGGTGCCTTCGAGCTCGTCGCGAGCGGCCGAGCGACGCCCGTCGTCGATGCGGTCTTCGCTCTGCCCGAGATCCGGGCGGCCCACGAGCGCCTCGAGGCCGGCCTGCAGCTCGGCAAGATCGTCCTGACGATCGGGCCGTAGCCGACTCGAGCGAGCGGTGCAAAAGCGGACATCTCCCGCACGGACGTGGCCAGCGCCCTCGTGGCCAGCGCCCTGGGGCCTGGACCCGTCCGGAAGAGCCGGCTCAGGTCGCCGACCGCCCGGCTGCTCTTCGGACGCTGGGCGCCTACACGAAGCGTCCTCCGTTTGCAGACGTGTCCAGCGCCCTGGGGCCTGGTCAGGTCCGGGCGAGACTAGACGTCGCGGTAGCGGGCCTCGACGAGTCCGAAGACCGCGTAGGCGAGCAGGCCGACGGCCACGAGGCCGAGCAGCCACGACCCGTAGCTCTGACTCGCCAGCTTCTGGAGGGCGCCGTCGAGACCGATCGCGGTCTTCGGCTCGTAGTCGAGTGCCGCCTTGACGACGAAGACCCCGATCAGCCCGTAGACGACCATGCGGGCGAGCAGCCCCACGGTGCCGATTCGAGCTCCCCACTTCCTCTCGGCCGCGCTCATCTCGCCGGCCTTCCAGTGCTCGAGGAACTTCCTCGTCACGCCGCGGTAGCCGTTCCAGAGGCCGACGCCGACGATGCAGAGGCCAGCGATGCCGACGAGCCACGTCCCCGCAGGCCAGCTCAGGACGTGTGCGGTCGCCCTGTGCGCCTTCGCGTTCTGCGAGCCTCCCCCGCCCGAGCCCGTGAGGATCTTGATCGCGCTGAACGTGAGACCCGCGTAGATGACTCCCCGGCCGAAGTAGGCGGCACGCTTGGCGAGGCCCTTCGCGCCGTCTCCCTCGTGCTCCCTGTCGAAGAAGCTCTGGACGAAGCGCCAGAGCGCATAGCCGGCGAAGCCGATCGCGATCAGGACGAGCAGCACCTTGCCGAAAGACTGCTCGGCGAGAGACGCGAGCGCGCCCTCCCGGCTCGACGCCTTGCCCCCGCTCCCGAGCGCCAGCTTGAGCGCGAGCACGCCGACGATCCCGAACGAGACGCCCTTCGCCGCGAGTCCGAGCCGCGCGAGCGTGTCGACCCACTTGCTGTTCGGGGCGCGGCCGGCAGCGCCCCGCGCCTGGCGGGTCAGATCTCCGAGTCGTGTATTCGACACGGCCGGGCCTCTACCCGGCCCCCCGATGCTGTAAGCGCGCCCTCGAGTGGCCGATCGAGATCTTCTAGCCGAAGCCGAGGATGAATTTCGCGTCCTCGGACATCCGGTCGGGCGTCCACGGCGGATCCCAGGTGAGCTCGATCTCGACCTCGTCCACCCCCGGAACGGCGGAGGCGACGTTGTGGATGTCCTCCTGGATCATCGGCCCGGCGGGACAACCCATCGAGGTCAGGCTGTGGATCACCTTGATCTTCGGCCCCTCGATCTCGACGTCGTAGAGCAGCCCGAGATCGACGATGTCCATCCCGAGCTCGGGATCCTCGACCTGCTTCAAGGCCTCGACCACCTCGTCCTTCGTCGGCATGAGGCGAGTGTAGACGCCCGGCGCGACTCCGGGGAGCCTCGGGGAGTTGCTAGAAGCCGAGCAGCCGTACTTCTTCACGCCGCTCGCGCGCGAAGAAATGGATCCCGTCGATGAAGCGGACCCAGTTGCAGCGAGTGCACATGACGAGCGAGTGCGTCCGCGCGCTGTCGGCCAGGAAGCGGACGCCGCGCAGGATGTCTCCATTCGAGACGCCGGTCGCAGCGACGATCACCTCGCCGGCGGCGAGGTCGTCGATCGAGAACACCTGCTCGATGTCCTCGACGCCGTGCTCCCGTGCCTGCTCGATCTCGGTGCGGGTGGTGGGCCAGAGCTGCGCCTGCAGCTCGCCGCCCAGGCAGCGGAGAGCCGCGGCGGTGAGCACCGCCTGGCGCGTGCCTCCGATCCCGATCGAGAGATGGTCGTTCGTGCCCCGGATCGCCGCCGAGATCGACGCCGTCACGTCGCCGTCCTGGATCAGCTTGATGCGAGCGCCGGAGGCGCGGATCTCCTCGATCAGATCGTGGTGCCGGGGCCGGTCGAGGACGATCGTCGTGATGTCGTTGACCCCACGCCCGAACGCTTCCGCGATGGCTCTGATGTTGTCGCCCACCGGCTTGGCGAGGTCGATGCTGCCCCGCGCTCGCGGGCCTACGGCCATGCGCCGCATGTACATCTGGGGCAGCGTCCGGAGCCCTCCGGGCTCGCCGACGGCGATCATCGACATCGCGCCGTTGCCGCCCCGCGCGACGACGCCCCTTCCCTCCAGCGGGTCGAGCGCGAGATCCATCGCCTCCCCACCCCGCCCGACCGTCTGCCCGACCGCGAGCGGCTCGTCCTCCTCGGCGCCGATCACGATCCGGCCCTCGACCGGGAAGTCCTCCAGCGCGGTCAGCATTCCCGCGGACGCCGCCTCCTCGGCCGCCTCGCGGTCCGCGCGGCCGAGCCAGCGCGCCCCGGCAAGCGCGGCCCGCTCGGTGACGCGTACGTAGGACTCGCAGAGGCAGTGAGCCCTGCGCTCGACCGGCGACTCGACGGGCTTCTGCACGGCCTGCGCCATGCGGAGAGTGTAGACCTCCCCGCCGTCTCGGCCGCGTCCGAGACGGGAGCTATCCTGATTCGAGATGGCGGCCGGAACCGGCGATTTCCAGGCAGAACGCGGGTCCGATCCACCCCGCTTCGGCAACCCGTGGGAGCACGAGTGCGCGAAGATCTTCGACTACTACGGAATCGCGTGGCAGTACGAGCCGACGACGTTCGTGCTCGCGGAGGGTGAGGACGGCCGCGTCGAGGAGGCGTTCACGCCCGACTTCTACCTCCCCGACCAGGATCTCTACATCGAGATCACCGTCATGAAGCAGTCGCTCGTCACCCGCAAGAACCGGAAGCTCCGGAAGCTGCGGGAACGCTATCCGAACGTTCGGATCAAGCTCTTCTACAAGCGCGACATCGAGCGCCTGGCCCAGCGATTTCGCCTCGAGCTCGCCTCCTGACCAGCGGCCTCGCCCACGAGCGCCTCGGCGAGGTCTATCTCACCGCCGAAGAGATCGCGGCGCGAGTCGGCGAGCTCGGCACGGAGATCGCGGGCGACTACGACGGGCGCGAGCCGCTGCTCGTGGCCGGCCTCAAGGCCAGCGTGGTCTTTTGCGTCGACCTCTCCCGAGCGCTCGCGATCGAGCACCAGCTCGACTTCCTCGAGATCGCCGGATACGCCGGCGCGGAGATGGGCGGACACGCGCGGATCAAGCTGCTCAAGGACCTCGACGCCGAGATCGACGGCCGACACGTCCTGATCGTCGAGGACGTCGTGGACACGGGCCTGACGCTGAACTACCTCTGCAGGACGCTGTCCCTCCGCCGGCCCGCCTCGCTCTCCGCCGTGACGCTGCTCGACCGGCCGTATCGCCGCCTCGTCGACGAGCTGCCCGTGCGCTACGTCGGATTCACCGTTCCGGACGAGCTGTTCGTGGGGTACGGCTTCGACTTCGAGGAGCGTTACCGCAACCTGCCGGACCTGCACGTTCTCCGCTGAGCGCCGCACGTCAAGGCCACCGATTTAGGCTAAGCTAACTTTTATGATGTCCACGCGCGCAGAGGGAATCGCGCGGCCGGTCGGCCGGGGCGAGCGCGTCCTCCGCGGCCAGGGACGCCTCCGGCTCCTTCCCTTCCTCGGCCCCGCCTTCATCGCGTGCGTCGCCTACATCGACCCGGGCAACTTCGCGACGAACATCGCCGGCGGCTCCAAGTTCGGCTACACGCTGCTCTGGGTGATCGTCGCCTCGAACCTGATGGCGATGCTGATCCAGACGCTCTCGGCGAAGCTCGGCATCGTCACCGGCCGGAACCTGCCGGAGGTCTGCCGCGAGCAGTTCTCCCGGCGAACGTCGATCGCGCTCTGGGTCCAGGCCGAGGCGATCGCGATGGCGACCGACCTGGCCGAGTTCCTCGGCGCTGCCATCGGTTTCCACCTCCTGCTCGGCATCGGCCTGTTCCCTGCCGCGCTGCTCACTGGCATCACCGCGTTCGCAATCCTCGGTCTCCAGCGCTTCGGCTTCCGCCCGCTCGAGGCTGTGATCGCGGCGATGGTGGGCGTGATCGGCGCCAGCTACGTCGGGGAGCTCTTTCTCGCCGACCCGCCGCTCGGAACCGTCGCGCGGAACGCGGTGCTGCCCCAGTTCGCGGGCAGCGAGTCGGTGCTGCTCGCGGTCGGGATCATCGGCGCGACCGTGATGCCGCACGTCATCTACCTGCACTCGGCCCTGATGCAGAACCGGATCACGCCCGAGAACGACGAGCAGGCCCGACGGCTCTACCGGTTCACCCGCATCGACGTCGTGCTGGCGATGTCGCTCGCCGGGGTCATCAACGCCGCGATGCTCGTGATGGCGGCGAAGGTCTTCCACGGCAGCGGCCTGCTGAACGTCGACTCGCTGGAGACCGCGCACCGCACGCTGAAGCCGATCCTCGGCGGAGCGTCGAGCGTGCTCTTCGCGCTCGCGCTTCTCGTGTCCGGCCTGTCGAGCTCCGCGGTCGGCACGCTCGCCGGCCAGGTCGTGATGCAGGGCTTCATCCAGCGTACGATTCCGATCTTCGTGCGCCGGTCGGTCACGATGCTGCCCGCGTTCGTCGTGATCGGGATCGGGGTCGACCCCTCTCGCACCCTCGTGATCAGCCAGGTGGTCCTCTCTTTCGGCATCCCCTTCGCCCTCGTGCCGCTCGTGATCTTCACGAGCCGCCGGAACGTCATGGGAGCGCTCGTGAACCACCGACTGACGACCGCGGTCGCGGTCGCGGTCGCCGGCCTGATCTCGGCGCTGAACGTCTTCCTGCTCTACCAGACCTTGCTCTAGCGAACGACCGCAGCGCGAGGACCGTTCTCAGAGATAGCCGAGCGGATCGACCGCGCTGCCGTTCACGCGCACCTCGAAGTGCAGGTGCGGGCCGAAGCTGTGGCCGGTACTGCCGATCGCGCCGATAGACGCTCCTTGCTCGACGTACTGCCCCACGGAGACGGCGATCGAGGACTGGTGCGCGTATGCCGTCGCGAGCGCGCCGCCGTGGTCGATGATCGTGAGATTGCCGTAGCCGTCCTCCCAGCCGGCGTAGATGACGGTGCCCGCGGCGGCGGCCTGGATGGAGGCCCCGAATCCCGCTGCGATGTCGATGCCCTCGTGCATCCGGCCCCAGCGCCACCCGAACGAGCTCGTCACGGGCCCGCCGGCCGGCCAGATCAACCCGCTCGCCGACGGCGTCGCCGACGCGAACGAGCGCAAGGGACTGGAGACAGCCTCGGCCGGCGGGGACGGCTCGGCTCCCTCGTCCTGCCTCGCGGCCTGGGCGGCGGCCTCGGCGGCAGCCGCCGCCCGTGCCGCTTCCTGAGCCGCCTGGATGCGGGTCGCCAGCCGTCCGCTGACCGCCGAGAGTGCCTCCGCCTCCTCGGCGTCTGCCCGCTCGCTCTCCTTCAGCGAGGTCAGGCTCTGGAGCTTCCCCTGCCGTGCGCTCGAGAGAGCGTCGCGGCTCGAGACGAGCTGGTTGCGTACCTCGCGTTGCTGCGCCGCCCGGACGGCGATCGTGCGTGTCGCCGTCGCCACTCCGGCGCGCACGACTCTCGTTCGCTCGCGCGCGATCCGCACCTCGTTCTTCGCCTCCCCCACCGCGGTCGCGATCCGCTCGTCCTGCCGCCCGATCTGGCTCAGGTAGTCGAGCTGCTCGACGAGCTCGGAGAAGCTCGCCGCGGAGAGGACGACGTCGAGCGTCGTCGGATCGTTGGACTCGTAGATGTCGACGAGGCGCCGGTTCAGACGCTCGAGCGCCAGCGCGTACTCGCGGCGGAGGAACGCGTACCTGCGCGTCTCGAGGCGGAAGAGGGCGGTCAGCTTCGTCAGACGCTCCCGGTGCAGGGCGAGATCCCGCTCGAGCGTGGCCAGCCGGGCGGACACCCCGCCGACCCGGCCCTCGAGCGTCCGGATCCGCGTCGTGACGCCGGCGATCTCCGCGCTCAGGACGGCTTCCTCCGCGCGCGCCCGGGAGATGCGGTCACGGAGGTCGGCGATCCGGGAGTCGACCGCCCCCTTGCGCGAGTCGATCTCGCCCGCGAGCGCCGAGGAGGCGAGGCAGAGGGCGAGCGCGACTGCGAGGACCGCCCGGCGAGCCATCGGACGGGATGTTCGCCGAGGCGCCGGTCGTCCCTGCCGGGGCAGCCTGCCGCGCCGGGAGGTCGTCGTGCTGGTTTCGCCCGTGAGCCGCATGGCGCTCAACGGCGTGAGCGGACGCGACCCTGACTGCCCGCTCGCGGCTCCAGCGCACTCAGCGTCTCCGCCGCCCGCCGTCGCAGCGGCCCTACGACCTCCCGGTAGTCCTCGTCCGAGATCTTGCCGGTGCGGTGGTCGAACTCCAGCTCCTTGAGCGCTGCCAGCGTTCGATCGCGCTCCTCGGCGAGCTCGAGCTGCCGCTGCTCGAGCTCGCCCGGCTCGTCGAGCCGGTCGTTCGCCGGCGCCGGGTCGCGCAGGAAAGGCCGCGCCACGAAGACGACGCACGCGGCCGCGAGCAGGGCGCCGAGCGCGAGCTCGAGACTCACGCCTCGGTGAAGGCGCCGCGGGCCTCGTAGCGGGCGGCGAGGCGGCGCTGCTCGCGGCCGTCCGGCCACAGCGCGATCACGGAGCCGAGCAGGAAGACGATGCCCGCCGCCCAGATCAGGTTCACGAGCGGCTTCACGAGCGCCTTCAGGAAGATCGTCCCGTCGGGGTTCATCTGGTCAGCGATCAGGTCGAGATCCTCCCCCCGCAGCCAGTCGGTCCGGATCGCCATCTCGTTCGAGGTCTGCTGCTCGGCGAGGTAGCGGTTCTTCCCGGGGTGCAGGCGGCCGATCACCCGGTCGCCGCGCCGCACGTCCACGTCGGCCCGCAGCTCGACCGCGTTCACTACCCGCTGCTGGCGGAAGCCGAGGTAGTCGAGCGTGTACGGGCCCACGGTCAGCGACTCGCCCGGCCTCAGCTTCTGAGGATCGCGCACCGACCCGTAGGCGCTCGAGCCCGCCACGCCGAGGGCGAGCAGGACGACCGCCGCGTGCACCACGTAGCCGCCGTAGCGCCGTCGGTTCCGGGCGACGAGCGCGAAGAACGCCCCGAGCCACGTCTCCCGGCCGAGCGCCCGCCGCGCCGCCGTCCCGCGCGCGAACTCGAGCGCGATCGACGCGAGCACGAACACGGAGAAGGTGTACGCGATCAACCCCGGCCTCGAGGAGCCCGCCCCGAGCCCGACGAGCACCGCACCCGCGACGAGCGCCGCGCCGGCCGGCCACAGGAACGTCCTGCCCACTGCGCGAAGCGACGCCTTGCGCCACGCGATCAGGGGCCCGATGCCCATCAGCAGCAGGAGCGGCAGGCCGAAGCTGCGCAGGAAGAAGTCGTAGTAGGGGCGGCCGACCGTGCTCGCCTCACCGCGAACCGCCTGGGACAGGATCGGGAAGATCACGCCCCAGAGGATCGTCAGGCAGAGCGCGACGAGCAGGAGGTTGTTGTAGAGGAAGGTCGCCTCGCGCGAGACGAGCGACTCGAGCCGCGTCCTCGAGCGGAGAAGCGGCAGTCGCACGAGCACGAGCCCCACGGAGAAGGCGACGACCACGCAAAGGAAGGCGAGGAACCAGGGGCCGATGGAGCTCTGCGTGAAGGAGTGGATCGACTGGATCACTCCCGAGCGGGTGAGGAACGTGCCGAAGATCGACAGGCAGAAGGCGAGGATCACGAGCAGCATGTTCCAGACCTTCAGCATGCCGCGCTTCTCCTGGATCATCACCGAGTGGAGGAACGCCGTCGCCGCGAGCCACGGCATCAGCGCGGCGTTCTCGACCGGGTCCCAGGCGTAGTAGCCGCCCCACCCCACCTCGACGTACGCCCAGTGGGCGCCGAGCAGCTGACCGACGCCGAGGGCCGTCCAGGCGAGGAGCGTCCAGCGCCTCGTCGCCACGATCCAGCGCTCGTCGGTGCGGCGCGAGAGGAGCGCGCCCATCCCGAAGGCGAAGGGAATGGTCAGCCCGACGTACCCGAGGTACAGGAGCGGCGGGTGCGCGAGCATGTAGGGGTTCTGCAGGCTCGGGTTCAGACCCGAGCCGTCGAGTGGCGCGACCTGCGTCCCGAAGGGGCTCGCGACCACGACGAGCATGAAGGCGAAGAACGTCCCCACCCCGCCGAGCACGGGCACGACCCAGGCGAGCAGATCGCGTCCCGCCCGCCGCTGCAGCAGCACAGCCGCGCTGCCGAAGCCGCCGAGGATGAGCAACCAGAGGAGGAGCGAGCCCTCCTGCCCGCCCCAGAACGCCGACACCGTGTACGCGTCGGGAAGCTCGCGGCTCGAGTGGGCGGCGACGTACGAGAAGCGGAAGTCGTGCCGGAGGAGCGCCGAGAGGAGCACCCCGGAGGCGACGGCGGTGGTGCCGAGGGAGGCGAGCAGCGCGTTCTGCGCCGACACGGCGAGCCGGCGGCGGCGCGTACGGGCGGCCCATGCTCCCGCGAGTGCCGCGTAGAGGACGAGTCCCAGGGTCGTGACGAGAGCCGCGCGTCCGAGCTCGGCCACGGCCGCTCAGCCCTTGCTGGGCGCGTACTTCGACGGGCACTTCGTGACGAGCGTGTTCGGCACGGCGACGAAGACGCCGCGCCGGAGACGTCCGTCCACCACGACGTCGCGCCCGACCCTGAACAGATCGGGCTTCGAGCCGCGGTAGAGGACGGGCACGCTCGCCGTGCCCTCGACGTCCCTGAGCCGGAACCGCAGCCCCGCGGCGGAGTGCGAGTCGCCGCTCGCCGTGCCCACGACCCTGCCTGCGAGCGAGACGCGACCGTCGTGCCCCGGAAGCTGGCTCGGACGGAGCGACGGCGTCGTCCCTCCGGCAATCGAGGTGTAGAGAAGGAAGACGGCGAGCACCGCCGCGACCGAGAGCGCGAGCACGAGGCGCGCGGGATTGCGCTTCCGCGTCACAGGCCGCAGTCTACCCGGGCCGGGCGGACTCGCGATGCGCTCGAGGCGTCTAGCGAGCTTCACGGACCGGCGCGGGCCGGCGCGCCGGAATGCTGTACCCGTGGTCGTGACAGAGCGATCCGGGAGCGTCCTCGGTGAGGGCGTCGCAGTATCCCTTCCCGTAGGCCGCCCGCATGAATGCCGCAACGACCTCGAGATTCCACTCGCCGATCTCGCTCGCCTCCCGCCACAGGTCGGCGAGGCGGAGGTCGATGTCGAGCTCGAGCAGGTCGATCCGCGTGGGGTCGGTAGCCATGCGAAAAGCGTAGGAACGCGGTCGGACGGCATGATTGCGCGTATGGCCGACCTCCGCTTCGGTCCCGCCCGGATCCCCTCGCGCGAGAGCCCCGAGGCCGCCGTCGCCCTCCTCCGCGAGCGCGG
>JBBSIG010000031.1:0-16964 GCA_038232215.1 Gaiellales bacterium
CCTCCGTGGCCCCGAGGATCGGGCTGTAGTCCGGGGAGAGGTCGCAGAGCCCGGTCCACGAGCGCAGCACCTTCGCGTGCTCGAGCTGCGGGAAGAGCTCGAGCACGTGGCGCGCCGAGAACTCGAGGAAGGGAAAGGTGCCGATCGACTTGTAGGTCGTGTACGGCTCGATCTCCGCACCGATCAGGAACTCGCCGCGGTCGGTCTGCGAGACGTAGACGTGCATCTGAGACGAGACGATGATCACGTCGAGGAACGGCTTCAGCGGCTCGGTCACGAACGCCTGCAGGATGTGCGTCGTGATCGGAAGCCGGAGGCCGGCGAGTCCTGCGACCAGGCTCGACCAGCCCGCCGTCGCGGAGACGACCGTGTCGCAGGCGATGTCGCCGCGGTTCGTGCTGACTCCCGTCACCCGGCCGTTCACGCGCTCGATTCCGGTCACCTCCGTGTACGGGTGGATCTCGACCCCGCGCTGGTCGGCGCCCCGCGCGAGACCCCAGACGACGGCGTCGTGGCGGATGATCCCGCCGCGCGGGTGGTAGAGCGCGCCGACGATCGGCCAGGTCACCTCGCGGGAGAGATTCAGCTCCGGGCACAGGCGCGCGATCTCCTCGACGCCCACGACGCGCGAGTCGATGCCGAGGAGCTGGTTGACCTCCGCCCGCTCGTTGGAGGTGATGATCCCGCGGTCGGAGTGGGCCAGGGTCAGGTGTCCGCGCTGGGAGAACATCAAGTTGAAGTCGAGCTCGGCCGCGAGGCGCTCGTAGAGTTTCACGCTCCGCTCGTAGAACGCGGCTCCCTGGGGCGTCCGGTAGTTCGAGCGGACGATCGTCGTGTTGCGTCCGGAAGCGCCCGAGCCGATGTAGCTCTGCTCGAGGACGGCCACGTTCGTGATGCCGTGGTTCTTCGCCAGGTAGTAGGCGGTCGCGAGCCCGTGCGAGCCGCCCCCGACGATGACGACGTCGTAGCGGGGCTTCAGCGCCCCGCGCCGGCGCCACATGCGCCGCTGCCGGAAGATCTCTTTCACAGAATCGTCACACCTCGCCCTTGACGCCCGCTGGTGCCTGGCACCGTTGAGGGTTTACGGACGGTTGGGGCCAGGGTTTGCGGACGGTAGGGTCAGGGTTTGCGGAGGGTTGGCCATGGCGAGGAGTCGGAGTCATGTGGGGAAGCTTTCGAGGGCGAGGCCCGCAATGGCGTCCAGGACGACCTCGACCACGTAGTGGCCGTACTCCTGCGGGAAGAAGAGACGGAAGCGGTCGCCGTCCCGCAGCACGATCGTGCGCACCCGCGCGACCGCGCCGACGGCCGGCAGGGCACGGAGGTCGAGCTCGGTGAGGCGCCTCAGCACCTGCTCGCCGCCCGCCTCGAGCTCGAGGCCGGCGAGCGCGGCGGTGAGGTCGAGCACGAAGTAGCCCGACTCGCGCAGCTGCTCCCGCGTCTCGCGGCCGCCGAGGACGAGCGCGCGGGTGGGCGTCAGCCGGACCACCTCGTCGGAGACGTCGAGCTCGGAGACGTCTCCACGCACCTCGAGCTTCCCCACGAGCGAGAGGTCGCCGACACCCTCCGCGCCCGCCAGCGCCCGCGCGAGCGGGGAGGCGGCGCGGGGCGCGAACCCGTCGTCCGTGCGCGCCGCGTCGACGGAGAGGAACGCGAGCTCGCTCATCCCCGCAGGCGCCCGCCGTCGGGATCGAAGAAGGGCCGCAGGCGGACGTTGGCCCGCTCCAGCGCGCCGTCGATCTTGATCGTGAGGGGCGCGTCCTCCTCGGCGAGGGCGGGCGGCACCCAGGCCAGCCCGATCGCCTTTCCGAGCTCGGCGCTCCAGCGCGCGCTCGTCACGCGCCCAGCAGAGCGCCCGTCGAGGACGACCTGCCCTCCCTCCGCCGGGACCGCGCCGTTCTCCATCTCGAACCCGACGAGGCGTTCCCGGAAGCCGCGCTCGCGGACGTGCTCGAGGGCCCACTTGCCCACGAAGTCCTCCTTGTCCCATTTCACGAGCCAGGGCATCGACGCCTCGAGCACGTTCGACTCCGAGTCGGTGTCCTGACCGACGAGCACGTGCTGCTTCTCGAGGCGCAGGATCCGCTGCGGCTCGAGGCCGAACGGCCGCGCGTCGAGGTCGGCGCCGCGCTCGAGGATCGTGTCCCAGAGGTACTCGGCGTACGGGCTCGGCACGTGCAGCTCGTAGCCGAGCTCGCCCACGAAGCCGATCCGCAGGACGAGCGCGGGGACTCCCGCGAGGTGCAGCTCGCGCACGTCGAGAGAGGCGAGCGCCTCGTTCGAGACGTCCTCCTCGCAGAGGCGCCCGAGCAGCTCGCGCGCGCTCGGCCCCGCGACGTTCACGGCCGCGAGCGCTCCCGTGACGTCGGCGATCTCGACGTCGAGCTGCCACACCGCGTTCCACCACTCGAACCACTCGACGACGTGCTCGGCCCCGGTCGAGGTCGTCGTGACGTAGTAGCGGCCCTCCCGAAGACACGCGATCGTGCCGTCGTCCATGATCCGCCCGGAGTCGGTGCCGAGGACGCCGTAGCGGATCCGACCCGGCTTCAGGTCGGCGAAGCGGTTCGGGTACAGGCGCTCGAGGAACGCGGCCGCGTCGGGTCCCTCGACGAGCAGCTTGCCGAGCGTCGAGACGTCGATCACGCCGAGCGCGCGGTGCACGTGACGGGCCTCGTCGCCCGCGTCCGCGCCGTAGGAGTGCGGGCGCCGCCACGCACCCGTCCACATCATCGTCGCCCCAGCCTCCTCGTGACGGTGGTGGATCGCCGTCCGCTTGCAAGGCTCGTGCGGGCGCCCGGCGAGCACGCCGAGCGAGACCGGCGACCACGGGGGGCGCGCCGTCGTCGTGCCGATCGCCGCCTCGTCGGTCTCGTTCTCGCGCGCGTAGAGGCGAATGGACGGCACGTGGCAGAGCCGCCCCTGGCACGGCCCCATCGTGACCGTCGTGTACCGCTTCGCGAGCTCGATCGAGTCGAAGCCCTCGGCGATCGCGCGCTTGACGTCCTTGTCCGTGACGTCCTCGCAGATGCACACGAAGCACTTTCCCTTCGCGCCGTCGTACGAGGCGGCGGGCACGGCGGGCGAGCCGACCTCGCCGGTGACCGAGCCGACGGCCTCCACGCTCGCCGGCAGCTCCGTGGGCACGAAGATGCCGCGTGAGCTGTCGTACTCGACGCGGGCGCCGGCCTGCGAGAGGAGCGAGTACGCCGGCTGGCGGCCGCCCGACATCACGAGCAGGTCGCAGGCGACGTCCCGCCCGTCGAGGCGGACACCCTTCACCCGGCCCCCCTTTCCGCTCGCGGCGATCTGGCGCAGGGGACGACTCCGGAGGTCGACCACCTCCGCGAGCTCGACTCCCGCGACGCGCAGGTGCTCCTCGGCCTCGAGCCCGCGCTCGTCGGCGGAGACGACGACCGCGCGCTCGCCGGGCTTGAGCGACCAGTCGCGCACGAGGCGTCGGACGCCGTCCGGGAGCATCACGCCCACGAGGTCGTTGCCCGGGAAGACGAGCGGCTGCTCGACCGTCCCCGTGGCGACCACGATCCGGTCGGCGCGAACCCGGACGAGCAGTCGGCCCGCGTCGACGGGGACGAGTCCACCCTCGTAGATCCCGATCGCGCGCGCCGGCGCGAGAATCTCGAACGTCTCCCCTTGCAGCCCGGCGAGCCGGTTCCCGTCGTCCACGAGCACCACCTCGCGCCTCGAGGCCGCGTGCTCGCGCGCCGCGGCCACACCCGCGCGACCGCCGCCGATCACGAGCACCTCGGCGCGGCGGTGCTCGGTGTCGTAGCGGCCCTCGTGCCTTCCGTGCGGGTCGACCTTCCCGAGCCCGGCGACGCTGCGCAGGAACTTCTCGTAGAGCGGCCAGGCGCGGCGCGGCCGGATCATCGTCCGGTAGTAGAAGCCGACGGGCGTGAACGGGCCGCCGAGCTTGTCCGTCACGGCGAGCGCGTCGCGCTCGAGCGAGCCGAGCACGTTCTGGGCCTCCACGCGGGCGCCGTCGCGGGCAGGCACCGCACAGACGCGGACGTTCGGCACGCCGTCCACCGTCATCATGCAGTTCGGGCACTGGCCCGAGCAGCAGAGCAGTCCGCGCGGGCGGTGGTACTTGAACGAGCGCGAGAAGACGCGCCGTCCGCCGGCGAAGAGGGCCGAGCCGAGCGTGTCCCCGGCGAAGCCCTCGACGGACTCGCCCTCGAACGTGAAGGTGAGCCGCTGCGTCCGGTCGAGCCGTTCCTCCGGCTGGGGCGGCAGCCGCATCAGACCGCGGGCGTGTCGGGGATCGGTGCGCCCTCGGGTGCGACGGCGCCGCCCTCGTCGAGGGCGGGCGGCAGCTCGGTCTTCAGGACCTCGTTGGTACGCGTGTCGCGCTCGGCGAGGAACCAGGCTTCGCAGCCGAGCCGGTGCGACCACCACTCGCGCTGGACGCCGGCGACGTTGTCGCGCAGATAGAGGTAGGCGGTCAGCTCGGCGAACGGGGGCGCGCCCCGAGGGCGCCTCGTCACCTCGCCCGCGTAGCCGAACTCGTTGACGTCGCGCGGACCGCAGTTGGGACACGGGAGGAGAAACGACATCAGCCGGCGGCCCCGCCGATCGCAGCGGGCTCCAGCATCTGCTGGAACTCGACGAGGACGAAGAGCAGCGCGTTCCGGGTGGCCGCCTCCGCCGCCTCCCCGTCACGGCTTCGGCAGGCCTCGAGCAGCGTGTCAGGCCCACGCCGCAGCAAGGTGAGGGTCTCCGGGTCGCGGCACAGATGACGGACGTACCGCTCGACCCGCCTCCGCTGGTCGGTCAGCGCCGCCTGCAGGCGCGGCCGTCCGGCGCAGGCGTAGCAGGCGTCGCGGAGGAGCCAGAACGACTCGATGTAGGCGTCCACCTCGGCCCGCCGATAGGCCCGCTCCATCTCCGTGCGCCGAAGCTCCATCTCGGAGAGCGCCTCGTCGGTGCAGGCCTCGGCGCCGTGGCGCGAGAGAAAGGTCTCGAGTCCCAGGCGGATCGCCTGGATCTCCTCGAGCTCCTCGAAGTTGAGCGGCGCGACGCGCGCCCCGCGATGCCGCGCGCTCACCACGAGCCCTTCGCTCTCGAGCCGGCGCAGGGCATGCCGGATGGGGGTCAGGCTGACGCCGTACTTCGTGGCGAGCTCCGCCAGCGGCAGCCGCTCGCCGGGGGCGAGGCGGAGCAGCGTGATCTCCTGGCGCAGGAAGCGGTAGACGGCGTCCTCGATCGAGATGAACCGATTGGACCTTTGATCAAAGACCACGCAGCCATCGTCCCAGCTTCGACCCGGCGCGTCAAGCGGGAGGCTAGGCCCGAGCGGCGAGCGGGCGTGCTCGAGCCGCGACAGGCGTGAGCGGCGGCTCGCCGCGGAGCACCGCCACGGCGTTTCGGGCGGCGAGCTCGGCCATCGCGGTTCTCGTCTCGACGGTGGCCGAGCCGAGGTGGGGGAGGAGGACGACGTTCGGGAGCTCCCGCAGGCCGGGGTGGAGG
Organism: Gaiellales bacterium; assembly: GCA_038232215.1. Taxonomy (GTDB): domain Bacteria; phylum Actinomycetota; class Thermoleophilia; order Gaiellales; family Gaiellaceae; genus JBBSIG01. The sequence continues at coordinate 5,491 of JBBSIG010000031.1, forward strand.
TCTGGCTCCTGCTCGTAGACGTCGAGCCCGGCTCCCGCGATCGTGCCCGCCTCGAGCGCCTCGACGAGCGCCGCCTCGTCGACGATGGGGCCGCGGGCGGTGTTGACGAGGAACGCGGTCGGCTGCATCCGGGCGAGCGCACCTGCGTCGATCAGGTGCCGGGTGTCGTCGCCCAGGGGGCAGTGGAGCGAGACGGCGTCCGCGCCCCCGAGCAGGCCGTCGAGCGGGAGGAAGCGGGCGCCGAGCTCCGCCTCGACCGCCGCCTCGGCGCGGCGCCGCCCGGTATAGACGACCTCCATTCCGAAGGTACGCGCGCGCCGCGCGGTGGCGCGGCCGATTGCGCCGAGGCCGACGATCCCGAGCGTCTTGCCCTGTAGGCCCGAGCCGAGCAGGAACGACATGCTCCAGGACCAGCTCTGCCCCGAGCGCACGAGACGCTCGCCCTCGCCCAGGCGCCTCGTCACCATCAGGATCAGCGCGAGCGCGATGTCGGCGGTCGCCTCGACGAGGACGCCGGGCGTGTTCGTGACGACGACCCCGCGGCGCTCGCACGCCTCCACGTCGACGTTGTCGTAGCCGACGGCGACGTTCGCGACGATCCGAAGGTGCGGTCCCGCCCGGTCCAGGAAGGGGTCGTCCACCCGGTCGTGCAGCAACGTGACCACGGCGTCGGCGCCCGCGACGGCGGCGTGGAGCTCGTCGGGCTCGAGCGGTCGGTCGTGCGGTGAGACCCAGACCTCTCCGGACTCCCACAGGAGCTGGAGGGCCGGCTCCGGGATGCGGCGGGTGACGACGACCCGGGTCAAGCGACGGCGACCTGCTCCAGCAGCCTCCCCATTGCGGCGACGGCCCGCTCGATGTTCTCGACCGAGTTCGCGTAGGAGAGGCGCAGGTACCCCTCGCCGTGCTCCCCGAACGCGGTGCCGGCGAGCACTGCGACCCCGGCCTCGTCGAGCAGCCGGTTTGCGATGCCGCGAGCGTCGAGACCGGTGGCGGAGATGTTCGGGAAGGCATAGAAGGCGCCGCGCGGGCTGACGCACGAGACGCCGGGAAGCGCATTCAGGCCGGTCACGACCGTCTCGCGCCGCCGCCGGAACTCGGCCAGCATCGCGTTTACCTCGTCTCGCGGCCCCTCGAGAGCGGCCACGCCGGCGAGCTGCACGGCGGGCGGCGTGCACGAGACGGAGTTGATCAGCAGGCGCGTGATCGGCTCCACGAGCGGTTGCGGCAGGGCGGCGTACCCGAGTCGCCACCCGGTCATGGCGAAGGTCTTCGAGAAGCCGTCGAGCAGGATCGTCCGGTCGAGCAGGCCCTCATGGCCCGCGATCGTGTCGTGCTTCCCGTCGTAGAGCATCTCCGAGTAGACCTCGTCGGAGAGGATCCAGCAGTCGTGCTCGGCGAGCAGGCGCGCGATCTCGACGTTCAGGCCGCGCTCGACGATTCCGCCGGTCGGGTTCGCCGGCGAGTTCAGGATCACGAGCCGCGTGCGCGGCGACAGCCGCTCGGCGAGGTCGTCGGCCGAGAAGCCGAAGCCGCGCTCCTCGACGAGGGGCAGGGCCACCGGGGTCGCCCCCGCCCAGCGGATCACCGACTCGTAGATCGGAAAGCCCGGGTTCGGATAGATCACCTCGTCGCCCGGATCGCACGTGGCGAGCACGCCGAGGAAGAGGACCGGCTTGGCGCCGGGAGCGACGACGATGCGCTCGGCCTCGATCGGCAGGCCGCGGTGGCGCGAGAGGTGCGCCGCGCACGCCTCGCGCAGGACGGGCAGTCCCGGCGCGGGGCAGTAGTGCGTGTGTCCGTCGCGCAGGGCCCGGACGCCCGCCTCGACGACGTGCGCCGGCGTCGCGAAGTCCGGCTCGCCGATCTCGAGATGGATGATCTCGCGGCCCTCGGCCTCCAGGGCGCGCGCCCGAGCGAGCACCTCGAAGGCCGTCTCCGTTCCCAGTCGGTCGAGGCTCGCGGCCAGGGCGGCGCTCAAGACGCGCCTCCGGTCACGCGGGGTGGTGCACCGGTCTCCCGCCGGGAGCGGCTCATCCGTTGACGGAGAAGCTCGAGTTCAGGTTGAGGTCCCGCAGGCGCGAGTAGAAGCCTGCGTCGAGCGTCACCCCCGTGTAGCGCGCCTCCACCTGGACGGGATCGGAGTCGTGATCGTGCCCGCGCTCGCAGGCGTCGATCAGCTCCGCCATCAGGTGCCCCACCACCGGGGCGTTCTTGAACTGGTTGCCGCTCGTTCCGACCGCCATGTAGAAGCCCGGCAGGTCGGACTTGTCGTAGATCGGGATCCAGTCGTCGGAGCAGTCGTAGAGATCGACGACACCTCTCATCTCGTTCGGGATCTGCAGGCTCGGGATCCGCCGCGCGCAGCGGTAGACCTGCGCCTCCCACTGCTCGCGGGTCACGTTGCGGTCGAATTCGTCCGGGTCCTCGAGCCAGACCTTGGGATCGCAGTCCGGGTCCTCGCTCCCGATCAGGATGTTGTTGCCCGTCTCGGGCCGGAAGTAGATCGCGCTGTCTCCGTCCGAGACGTGCGCCCCGTCCCGCTCGAAGTCGAACCCGGGCGGCGAGGGGACGTGGTGCACCTCGTGACGGAGCGCCCGAGTCTTCACGCGCATACCGTCCTCGACGTCCGCCAGGCGGTTGAGCACGAACGAGTGCGGGCCGGCCACGTTGACGACGATCCTCGCATCGACCTCCTCGCCGCCGTCGAGCGTGACGCCGGCCACCCGGCCGTCCGTGCGTCGGATCCCGGTCACCGTGCGCCGAAACAGGAAGCGCCCGCCCTTGGCCTCGGCCGCGCGCTGGAGGTTGTGGCTCGCGAGCGCGGGATCGTTCACGTAGCCGGAGCCCGGGGTGTAGATCGCGCCCGGCAGCTTACGCTCGCGGGCCTCCGAGAAGCCCGGGTCGTCGGGGCGCGTCGGCGGCCAGAACGACGACACGTCGAAGATCGGCATCCGCTGCTCGAGCGTCCGGGTGTCCCAGTCCTCGTACTCGACGCCGAGCTTCCGGTAGTGGGGGAGCGCCTTCTCGTGCTGGCCCGTCTCGCTCTTCAGCAGGATCGTGCCCGGGCTCAGGTAGCGCGCGAGACCCGCCTCGTCCGGGGCCTCGAGGTAGCTCTCCCAGCTCTGCCAGTAGGAGAACCCCTCGTACGCCATCGCGACGCCGTCGAAGGACGAGTAGTGCGCACGCACGATCGCGCACGAGTTCGATGTCGGCCCGTAGCCCGCCGCGGGCAGCTTGTCGACGTTCAGCGTGCGGTACCCGCGCTTCGACAGCTCGAACGCCGTCGCGGCTCCGATCACGCCGGCGCCGACGATCACCGCGTCGATCCGCTCTCCCAACGTTCCTCCTCCCGTACGATACAGGCTGTGCAGCGTTCTTATATATCAGTTGCGGAGACCGCGGACTTCGCAGGCGCTGGGCTCGCGGAGCGGGCGTATCTGGAGCTTCGCGACCGCATCGTCAGCTTGCGTCTGCCGCCCGGGGGCCCGCTCGAGGAGGAGAGCCTGATGCGAGAGATCGGCGTCGGCCGGACTCCCGTTCGCGAGGCGATCAAGCGGCTCGCGCTCGAGGACCTCGTGAGCATCTATCCGCGCCGAGGCACCTTCGCGTCCGAGATCAACATCACAGACCTCGCGCAGATCTCCGACGTACGCATCCAGCTCGAGGGTCACGCGGCGCGCAGGGCCGCCGAGCGGGCCGGCCCGCTCGACCGGGAGGAGGCGGACGGGCTGATCGCCGAGCTGCACGAGCTCGCCTCCGGTCCTGCGGAGCGCGAGGCGCTCATGCGCGCGGACGCCGATGTGCACCGCTTCGTCCACCGCTGCTCGCAGAACCCGTATCTGCGCAGCACGCTCGACCGCTATCTCAACCTCTCGCTGCGGATCTGGTACCTCGTGCTCGACCGCCTGCCGCAACTCGGCGACAGCGTCCTCGAGCATCGCGCGCTGCTCGAGGCGGTGCGAGCGGGCGACGCCGACCGTGCGCACAGCCTCGCCGCCGGCCACGTCGCGGCGTTCGAGCGCGAGATCCGCCGCGTGCTCTGAGGGCCCGACGCGGCCATACTCAGGGTCACTGCAGTCGAGAGCGAGAGGAGCCGAGCATCGTGACTTCGTACACCGTCATGAACCTGAGGGAGGTGGAGGACGCGGCGCCGAAGTTCGGCCTCTCGCCGGGCCTCGAGGCGCGCTTCGCCAAGGGGCCGCTCGGCCTGGAGCAGTCGGGCGTCAGCCTCCAGCGTCTGGCGCCGAGGTTCCGCACCCCCTTCGGGCACCGGCACGGCCGGCAGGAGGAGCTCTACGTGGTGGTCGGCGGGAGCGGTCGGGCGAAGCTCGGAGACGAGATCGTCGAGCTGAGGACCTGGGACGCCGTGCGGGTGCCGCCGGAGACGATGCGCGCCTTCGAAGGGGGGCCCGAAGGCATCGAGCTCCTGGCCTTCGGAGCCCCGAGCACCGGCGACCTGGCCGCCGACGCCGAGCAGGCGCCGGGCTGGTGGACGGACTGACCGTGCGCACCCGCCGGACGTCGTCTACGTGCTGACCGGATCCGCCTCCTCGACCACGTTCGGCCCGTGCTTGTCCTCGAAGCGGTCGAGGACTCCCGACTCGACGACTCGCCGCCTCGCTTCTTGCGCCTCCTCCAGCGAGGCGAACTCGAGCATGACGAAGACCTGGCTCGGGTCGTCGGCACCGCGGAAGACGCGCACGGCGGTCGCCTGCTCGCGCGCCCGCGGACGATCCTGGTCGAACATCGATCTCCAGGTGTCGTAGTCGCCGACCTGGATCCTGGTGATCACGAACGCGGCCATCGGACTGGCCTCCTCTCGTCGGGCGGGCCGCGACCCTAACACCCTCGGGTGCGTGCGCATGCCGGCCCGGTTCGACGGCCGTTGACCGGAGCTCCCGAAGGCGCTACTATCCCGCATCGTGGAACAGAGGTTCCACAGAACGAGCCGGATGACCGAGGCCACGGGCACCCAGTCGATCGACCGCGCGGCGCAGCTCCTCGTGCGCGTCGTGGAGAGCTCCCGGCCGACGAGCGTCGGCGCCCTCGCCGCGTCGAGCGGGTTGCCGAAGAGCACGACCTCGCGTCTCGTCGGCGCGCTCGAGCGCCAGGGGCTGCTGCAACGAGACGGCGGCCGCGGCAGTCTGCGGCCGGGGCCCGTGCTCATGCGCTTCGCGCACCGGGGCGTGGGAGACGTCGACCTCGTCGAGCTGGCCCAGCCGACGCTCCGCGCGCTCGCCGACGAGACCCGCGAGACGATCAATCTCGCGGTGCCGACTGCGCGCGGGGTCGAGCACCTCGCCCAGGTCGACAGCGGCCACTACATCGGCCTCACGAGCTGGGTCGGGCGGGCCGTGCCGGTGCACGCGGCCGCCAACGGGAAGGTCTTCCTCGCCTACGGCGCCGCCCGCCTGCCCGCGGGCGCACGGCTCGAGCGGCTCACGGAGCGCACGATCGCCGATCGCCCGGCGCTCGAGGCGGAGCTCGCCGAGGTGCGGCGGCACGGGTACGCGACGGCCGTCGACGAGCTCGAGCCCGGGCTGTGGGCAGTGGGCGCGCCCGTGCGCGGCGCCGGCGACGAGGTGCTCGCTGCGCTCAGCGTGTCCGGTCCCACGATCCGACTCGCGGACGGGCGCCTCGAGGAGCTCGGCGCGCTCCTGATCGACCACGCGGCTCGGCTCTCGGCCCGGCTCGGCTACGGCTACCACGACGCGAAGCGAGGTGCTGCATGACCCACGACGAGATCCTCCAGGGCCTCTTCGACCACACGCTCGTCGGCAACGCCCCCGAGGTGCGCGAGCTCGTCAACCGGGGTCTCGAGGACGGCCTCGGGCCGGAGAGCATGCTCTACGACGGGCTCATCCCGTCGCTCGAGGAGGTCGGCGCCCGCTTCGAGCGGGGGGACTACTTCGTGCCCGAGATGCTGATCGCCGCGCGCGCCATGCAGGGCGCGCTCGACATCCTGCGTCCCCTGCTCGCCGAGACGGGCGCGAAGCCGGTCGGGACGTTCGTGATGGGGACCGTCAAGGGCGACGTCCACGACATCGGCAAGAACCTCGTCAACATCATGCTCGAGGGCGCGGGCTTCACCGTCCACGATCTCGGCGTCAACGTCGCGCCCGAGCGCTTCGTCGAGCAGGTACAGGAGCACGAGCCCGACATCGTCGGCTTCTCGGCCTTCCTGACCACCACGATGCCGATGTTCAAGGCGAACATCAACGCGCTCGAGAAGGCCGGCATCCGGGACGACGTGATCGTGCTGGTGGGCGGCGCCCCCGTGACGCAGGAGTACGCCGACGCGGTCGGCGCGGATGGCTACGCGGCTGACGCCTCCACCGCGGTCCGGATGGCCAAGGACATGATCGAGCAGCGGCGCGCCGCTGCGGTCGCCTGATGGATCCGCTCGCCGCGGTCGAGAAGGCGGTCAAGGGCCCGATCTGGGGCTGCCGGATGTGCGGTCAGTGCGTGCTGCACTCGACCGGCCTGACCTGTCCGATGAACTGCCCCAAGCTGCTTCGCAACGGTCCGTGCGGGGGCGTGCGAGCCGACGGGGGCTGCGAGGTGCGGCCCGAGATGCGCTGCGTGTGGCTCGAGGGCTACGAGCGCTCGCGGAAGCTGCCGCTCTGGCGGGAGGAGCTCAACCAGCTGCGGCCGCCGGTCGACAACCGTCTCTGGGGCACCGCCTCGTGGCGGAACTTCCTGACGAAGCGCGATCGCCGGGTGCCGGCGGGCTGGCGCGCGGGGCAGTAGGAGCCCTGTCCGGGCTCGAGCAGAAGCTCGCGGCGGGCGACCTCGTCGTCACCGCCGAGCTGCCGACGATCGACGGCGGCGGCGTGGCCGAGGTCCGGCGTCAGCTCGCCCCGATGGAGCCGTATCTCGACGCCGTCAACGCGACGGACAACACGGCCGCGCACGCGCACGCGTCGCCGCTCGCGGTCGCGATCGCGCTCCGGCAGTGCGGTGTCGAGCCGATCATGCAGCTCGTCTGCCGCGACCGGAACCGGCTCGCGCTCGAGGCCGATCTCGTCGGCGCCTCGCTGCACGGAATCGAGAACGTGTGCTGCCTGACGGGCGACGACGTCACGGCCGGCGACGAGCCCGAGGCGCGGCGCGTCTTCGACCTCGACAGCCCGCAGCTGCTCGCCGCGGCGCGGGGGATCTCGGAGGGGCGCTACCTGTCCGGGCGGCCGCTCGAGCCGGCTCCGCACCTCTTTCTCGGGGCGGTCGAGAACCCGGGCGCGCCTCCGTACGAGTATCGAGTCGAGCGGGCGGCGAAGAAGGCCCTCGCCGGCGCGCGGTTCCTGCAGCTCCAGCTCTGCTTCGAGCCCTCGTACCTCGAGCGCTTCGTGCACGAGGCCGTCGCGACCGGGCTCGCCGAGCGGGTGGCGCTGATTCCGTCGATCTGCATCCTGCGGACCGCTTCGTCGCTTCGCTTCATCGACGCGAAGGTGCCGGGCATCTCGGTGCCCTCCGCCGTGATCGAGCGCGTCGCGGCCGCCGACGACGAGCAGGACGCCTGCTTCGACCTCGCCTACGAGCTCGCCCGGCATGCGCTCGACCTGCCCGGCATCGCCGGCCTGCACCTGATCAGCTTCCGCCGGGACGCGGGCATCGCCAAGCTCTGCAGGCGCCTCGGCATCCCCCCTCGACTCGAAAGAGAGGCACGTGGACACCGTTCTCCAGTCGCGGTCTAAAACCGTCGTCATCGGCGCCGAGCAGCCGTTCTGCATCATCGGCGAGCGGATCAACCCGACCGGGCGCAAGGCCTTCAGCGAGGAGCTCCGTGCGGGCGACTACGACACCGTCGTCGCGGACGCGCTCGCGCAGGTCGAGGCGGGCGCCGACATGCTCGACGTCAACGCCGGCATCCCGCTCGTGGACGAGGCGGAGCTGCTCACCCGCCTGATCCGGCTCGTGCAGGACACCGTCGACGTGCCCCTCTGTCTCGACTCCTCGGTGGTGGAGGCGCTCGAGGCGGCGCTCGACGTCTACGAGGGGAAGGCGCTCGTCAACTCGGTCACGGGCGAGGACGACCGGCTGGAGCTGATCCTGCCGCTGATCGCGAAGCACGGCGCGGCGGTCATCGGGCTCGCGAACGACGAGACCGGCATCCCCGAGACGGCGCAGCAGCGGCTCGAGATCGCGCGCAAGATCGTCTCCGCGGCGGGCGATCACGGCATCCCGCCCGAGGACGTGGTGATCGACCCGCTCGCGATGACGGTGGGAGCCGCGACCGACGCGGTCGAGATCACGCTCGAGGCGATCCGGCTGATCCGCGACGAGCTGGGCGTGAACATGTCGCTCGGCGCCTCCAACGTCTCGTTCGGCCTGCCGGAGCGGCACGCGCTCAACGCGGCCTTCCTCGCCATGGCGGCGAGCCACGGCCTCACGAGCGCGATCATGAACGCCCTCGCGCCCGAGTGCGTCCGCTCGGTGCGGGCGACCGACCTGCTGCTCGGGCACGACGCCTGGGGGACCCGCTGGATCGCGGGCTACCGCGAGCGGCAGAAGGCGGCCTCGTCGGCATGAGCGCGGCGGAGACGAAGCGGTCGCTCGACCAGCCGGCGCCCGATCGCGTCCGCCTGCGCTTCCTGGAGGAGGCGGAGGCGCGGGTCGGCGCGGAGACCCGTGTCCCGCTCGGCACGACGATCTTCGACGCGGCGAGCTGGAACGGGATCGCGGTCGACTCCACCTGCGGCGGTCACGGAACCTGCAAGAAGTGCCGCGTGCGCGTGGTCTCCGGCTCGGTCGAGTTGAGCCCCGTCGATCCGCGCGCGTTCACCCCGGCCGAGCTGCGAGACGGCTGGCGTCTCGCGTGCCGGGCCGAGGCGACCGAGGACCTCGTCGTCAGCGTGCCGCCGCTGCAGACGCGCCCGAAGGCGGCGCTCGTCGGCGTCGGCCGGCACGTCATCCTGCGTCCGGCGGTCCAGAAGCGCTACCTCGAGCTGGCCGAGCCGACGCTCGAGGATCAGACCCCGGACGTGGAGCGCGTGCTGCAGGCGATGGACGACGTCGAGCTGCAGGTCCCGCTCGACGTGGCGCGGATCATCGGCGGCCGGCTGCGCGGGGCGAGCTTCGCCGTGACCGCGGTCCTCTGCGACGACGTGCTGATCGACGTGGAGCCGGGCGACACGACCGCGCGCAGGTTCGCGCTCGCCTTCGATCTCGGCACGACGACGGTCGTCGCGACGCTCGTCGACGTCGGCACCGGGCAGCCGGCCGCGGTTCGCTCGCTGCTCAACCGCCAGCAGCCCTTCGGCGCCGACGTGATCTCGCGCATCTCGGCGACGATGCTCGATCCGGGCGCGCTCGACACGTTGCGGGCCCGCGCGCACGAGACGCTGTCCGAGCTCGCGGCCGAGGTGTGCGAGCAGGCCGAGGTCGAGGCCGGGGAGGTGTACGAGATCGTGGTCACCGGCAACGTCACGATGGTGCAGATCGCGCTCGGCATCGATCCGGAGCCGCTCTCGATGGCGCCCTTCATCGTCACCGCGCGGCGGCTCCCGCCCGCGACCGCGGCGGACTTCGGCGTGGCGGTGCACCCGCGCGCTCCGGCGTGGGTGTTCCCGGCGCTCGGCGCGTACGTCGGCGGCGACATCGTGGCCGGGATGCTCGCGACGGGGCTGACGCGCGACCGCCGGCTGCGCCTGTTCATCGACGTGGGGACGAACTCGGAGATCGCGCTCGGCTCCTCGAGCCGCGTCGTCGCCACCGCCGCCCCGGCCGGCCCGGCCTTCGAGGCCGCCCAGATCAGGTGCGGCATGCGGGCGGCGGACGGAGCGATCGAGGGTGTCAGGCTCGCGGACGACGACGTCGCGCTGCAGGTGATCGGCGACGTCGAGCCCGTCGGCCTGTGCGGCTCGGGTCTCGTCGACGCCGTCGCCGAGCTCGTGGGCGCCGGGCTGCTGGACCGCTCGGGCAAGCTCGTCGACGACGAGGTGGCCGCGGAGGTGGCGCCCCGGCTCGCAGAGAGGCTCGTCCGCATCGAGAAGGAGCGCGTGTTCGTGCTCGCCTGGCGCGGGGAGGACCCGGCGAGGTCCGTCTTCCTCTCGCAGCGTGACATTCGCGAGCTGCAGTTCGCGAAGGCCTCGATCGCGACGGGCTGGAGGATCCTGCTCAGCGAGCTCGGCGTCGAGGTCGCCGACATCGCGCAGGTGCTGCTTGCCGGGAGCTTCGGCTCGTACCTGTCTCCGGCGAGCGCGGTTCGGATCGGGCTCGTGCCGAAGCTGCCGCTGACGCGGATCGTGTCGGCCGGCAACGTCGCCGGCGAGGGCGCGAAGATCGCGGCGCTCTCCGTGCAGGAGCGCGCCGCCGCGCTCGCGATCCTCGACGAGGTCGAGTACGTTGAGCTCTCCGGGCGGAGCGACTTCAACGACCAGTTCATCGACGAGCTGGCCTTTCCGGACACGTCCTCGCCCCAGGGCGCTGGACACGGCTCGCGGGGAGGTGTCCGGGGGTGAGCGTCGGCGTCGTCGCCTGCGGCGCGCTCGCGCTCCACGTCCGCGAGATCGCCGATCGCCGCGGCTGGGACGTCGACGTCCACCCGCTGCCGCCCGCGCACCACAACAGGCCCGAGCGCATCGCGCCCGAGGTCGAGCGGCGGCTGCGCGAGCTGGCCCCCGGCCACGAGCGGCTCGTCGTGGCCTACGCCGACTGCGGCACGCGGGGCGCGCTCGACGAGGTTCTCGAAGCCGCCGCCGTCAGCCGCCTCGCCGGCGACACCTGCTACGACGTACTGGCCCGCGACGACGTGCGCGAGGCGCTCGAGGCCGAGCCAGGCACCTATTTCCTCACCGACTTCCTCGTGCGGACGTTCGAGCGCAGCGTCGTCCGCCCGCTCGGGCTCGACCGCTGGCCCGAGCTACGAGAGACGTATTTCGGCGCGTATACCCGCGTGCTCTGGCTCGCCCAGCGGCCGTCGCCTGCCCTGCGCATCCGGGCAGAGCAGGCCGCGGCGACGCTCGGGTTGCCGCTCGAGGTGCGCGAGGTGGGAGACTCGGGACTCGAGCGCGCGCTCGAGCAGCTGATCGACGAGGAGGGACGATGATCGTCAACAGGATGCCGCGGTACGAGATCCTCTCGGAGGAGGCGGTCGCGACGCTCGACCGCGGCTGGCGGCGGATCGTCTCGGAGCTCGGCATCGAGTTCATCCTCCCGGAGGCGGTCGAGGAGTTCCGCAAGGCCGGTCAGGACGTCGAGGGCTCCGTCGTGAAGCTCGATCCCGACTTCGTCCTCGAGCAGGTCGCGAAGGCTCCGCGCGAGTTCGACCTCCAGGCCAGGAACCCGGAGCGGACCGTCCACATCGGCGGCGACTCCATGGTGTTCGCCTCCGTCTACGGCTGTCCGTTCGTCCGCGAGGGCGACGTCCGGCGCGAGGCGACGATGAGCGACTTCGAGAACCTCGTGCGCCTGTCGCAGACCTTCCCTCAGCTCGACTCGGCCGGCGGCACGATCTGCGAGCCGAACGACCG
>JBBSIG010000032.1:0-16593 GCA_038232215.1 Gaiellales bacterium
CGAGACCCGGCTCACCCTCGTAGGGCAAGCGGGCCCGGCGCCGGCTCGCGCTGGGGATCCATCGTCACACATCCGTCACGGGGTCAGACAGTCACGGGTGTGTGACGGGGTGTGACGAGCTCGTGCCGATCTGTCCCCGTGCGGGACGCTCTCCTCCTCGTCGACCTGCTCAACGACTTCGGGCACGAGGACGGCGATGCCCTGCTCGCTCCTACGGGCAGCGCCACGGGGGGATGGTGCAAGCGGTCGACGTGGCACGAGCCGACCGGGTGCCGATCGTTTACGCGAACGACAACCGCGGCGTCTGGGACGGTGACGCCGCGCGGCTCGTCGGTCGCGCGCTCGAGGGCAAGGGGGCGACCTGGTGCGCCCGCTCGCCCCGCGGCCCGCCTACCGCTTCGTCGTGAAGCCGCGCTACTCCGCGTTCGACCACACCCCGCTCGAGTTGATCCTGCGCGCGTCGAGGTCGAGCGCATCCTGCTCGCCGGCGCGGCGACCGAGATGTGCGTCGTACAGACCGCGATCGCGGCACGAGAGCTGGGCTTCCTGGTCACGGTGCTCGCAGGGGCCTGCGCCACGGTCGACGACAGGATCGAGAGGCTGTCGCTCGAGTATGTCGAGCGCGTGGTCGGCGTTCGGATCGAGCGCCCCTAGCTACTTCCCCCGGAAAAACGATCACGGCGAGGGCGGAGCCGATCAATGGGGGGAAGTAGCTTGGTTTTCAGGCTTCGCCTTTGGCTGTTTGCGAATCTCGAGAGTGCAGGCGCTTTCCGAACTTCGGACAAGTTTCAAGGCGAAGCCTGTGCTGCAAGCTACTTCCCCCTCGGCTCCGCCACGGCCTGCCGACCGCGTTTATCCGGGGGAAATAGCTAGCGTTTCCGCACCTGCTCGGCCGGTTACTCCGAGGGCGTGAGAGTCGTCGTCATCGGTGCGAGCGGCAACGTCGGCACGAGCGTGCTCGAGGCTCTCGGCGAGGACGACCGGATCGACTCGATCCTCGGTCTCGCGCGTCGTCGTCCGCAGCTCGCGTTCCCGAAGACGACCTGGGTGGAGGCGGACGTGACGCGGGACGACCTGAGGCCGCACCTTCGCGGGGCCGACGCGGTGGTCCATCTCGCCTGGACGATCCAGCCCTCGCGTGACCTCGACGTGCTCTGGCGCACGAACGTGGCCGGCAGCGCCCGCGTCTTTCGCGCCGTCCGCGACGCCGGCGTGCCGGCGCTCGTCTACGCCTCGTCGGTCGGCGCGTACTCGCCCGGGCCGAAAGATCGCTTCGTGGACGAGTCGTGGCCGACCGACGGGATCCGGACGAGCTTCTACTCGCGGCACAAGGTCGAGGTCGAGCGGCGGCTCGACCGCTTCGAGCAGGAGGCGCCCTCGGTGCGAGTCGTACGCCTTCGTCCCGGCTTGATCTTCAAGCGCGGCGCCGCGTCGGGCATCCGGCGGCTCTTCGCCGGACCCTTCCTGCCGAGCCCGCTCCTCCGCCCGAGCCTGATCCCCTTCGTTCCGAACGTGCCGGGCCTGCGCTTCCAGGGCGTCCACTCGCGCGACGTCGGTGACGCGTACCGCCTCGCTGTCACGAGCGACTGCCGGGGCGCGTTCAACGTCGCGGCGGACCCCGTTCTCGACCCGCCGGCGCTCGCACGGGCCCTCGACGCACGTCTCCTGCCCGTCTCGAGAGGCGTCGCGCGCACCGCGACAGCGATCTCCTGGCGTCTACGGCTGCAGCCGACCCCGCCAGGCTGGGTCGACCTCGCCCTCGGCGTTCCGCTCCTCGACGCGACGCGGGCCCGCACCGAGCTCGGCTGGGAGCCGCGCCACCGTGCCGACGACGCGCTCCTCGAGCTCCTCGCCGGGATGCGCGAGCGAGCCGGGCTTGAGACGCCGCCGCTCTCGCCGGGAGCAGGCGGGCCGGCGAGGATCGAGGAGCTCGCGACGCGAGTCGGGGGCCGCGAGCGGCCGTAGGCGGGTGCTCCCCCACGTGGGGGATGTGCAAAACGGGCGGGCAACGGGGATGATGTCGTCGTGGAAGCCGCACGCCGCCCACCGTCCGACGGTGCCTTCGAGGCCCTCTACCGCGACCACAGGCACGACGTCTATCGCTCCGCGATGCGCGAGGTGGGCAATCCGGAGGACGCGGAGGACGTCACCCAGATCGCCTTCCTGAACGCGTACCGCGCGCTCGCCCGCGGCCAGCGGCCGAACGAGCCGCTGCCCTGGTTGCGCGCTATCACCCGGAATGCCGCACGACGGCGCTACCGGATGGCCGCGGTCCGTCCGCGCGAGGTCGCGCTCGACGAGGAGCTCGTCGGGGCTCCGGCCGCCGACGACGGCCCGTCGGCCGCGGAGATCCGGGCCGCGCTCGACTCGCTCGGCGAGAACCAGCGCGCCGTCCTCGTCCTGCGCGAGCTGGAGGGCCTCTCCTACGGGGAGATCGCCGAGCGGCTCGAGCTCTCGGAGGCCTCCGTCCAGATGCTCCTCTTCCGCGCCAGGCGGGCGTTTCGAGAGCAGTTCCGCCACGAGCGCAGTCTCGCGAGCACCCTGCTCGCTCCCTGGTGGAAGCTCGCGGACCTCGTCAGGGCGCTCGGTCCGGCCGCCAATGGGCTCGGGCTCGCGACCAAGGTCGCGGGGGCGGTGGCCGTCGCGGCGCTCGGCACGGGGGTGGCGGTGACCGCCGTCGGCCGGTCCGACTCCGCGCAGTCGAACCGGCCCGCCGCGTCCGTCGATAGCGCTCGGCCCGCTGCTCCGCAGACCCCCGCCGCCGTCCGCCCGAGCGCGGCCAGGCGGAAGACCACCGCCAGGGCGCACGAACGCGCCCGTGCTCGCGCCGGCAAAGCGAAGCGGCCGGGCCGCAAGGCACGTGCGACACCCCCGGTCCGGTCCGCAGCCGAGCGCGTCCGCGCAGGGCGTGTGGCGCCAGTGCAGGGTTCCCCTTCCGTACCCCCGACGTCTGCACCCGCCGGTCGAGCAGCACCCGGCCAAGCCGCTCCCCCGGCTGCTCGTCCAGCCACCGTCGCGGCGGCGTCAGGTTCCAGCCCGCGGGCGTCGACGAGTGCGGAGTCGCCGCTTCCGGTTCGGGTTCAGCTCCCGGCGGGCTCCCCCGTCCAGGTGCCGGACAGCTCCCCGGTGCCGCTCCCCAAGGTGCCGGTCCAGGTGACCGCCTCGGTCCCGTCCGTCTCGGTTCCGTCCGTCTCGGTCCCGTCCGTCTCGGTTCCGAGCGTCACCGTCGCTGTGCCGGGCGTCACGGCTCCCGCCGTCACCGTGCCGACGGTCTCGGTGCCGACGGTCTCGATCCCGACGCCGACGGTCTCGGTCGCCGCCCCTACGGTCTCGGTCGCGGCGCCGACGGTCTCCGTCGCCACGCCCCCCGTACCGACCGTGTCGGTGCCGGGCCTACCGAAGCTTCCGTAGACAGGGCCCCGTAGCCGGGGCGGGCGAGCCCTGCGACGTCTCAGAAGAGGCGCCGAAAGGACTCGCCCGCGTCTCCCTCAGGCGTCCGGGGCGGCGGGAGCGGACGTCTCCGGAGCGGCGACTTCGCCGCGCCAGGCGCCCGACTCGACGCCGCGACTCTCGATCAGCTCCTTGAACCGCTCGAGGTCCCCGCGGACGCGGCGCCGGTCGAGGCCGAGCGCCGAGCCCGCCTGCTCCGCGATTCCCTCCGGCGGATAGTCGAGCTGCAGCATCACGCGCGTGGTCGAGTCGCCGATGCGGTGGAACGTCACGACGCCGGCGTTCTGCTTTCCGTCCACGCTCCGCCAGGCGACGCGCTCGTCGGGCCGCTGCTCGGTGATCGTGGCCTCCCACTCCTGGCGCTTGCCGCCGACTCTGGCCGCCCAGCGCAGGAGCGTGTCGTCGAGCTGCTCGACCTTCTCCACGCCCTCCATGAACTGCGGGAACTCCTCGAACTGCGTCCACTGGTTGTACGCCGTGCTGAGCGGGACCTCGACCTCGATCGACTCCTCGATCGTCGTCGTCGAGGGCGGGCTCCACGATGCCTCCACGGAGGTGTCTCCGCCCGAGAGGCGGCTCGTGAGCCAGCTCCGCAGCCGCGGGCCGGTGAGGGGGTTGAAGAGAGCTCCGAGAGCGACGCCGACCGCCAGCAGGAGCCTGTTGCGGGTGCGGTGCGACTGCTTCGGCCGCAGGCGGCCGCCCGCCTGGCGCAGCTCGTCGACGACCCGCTTCAGCTCCTCCTGGAGCTCCTTGTCGCGGGCGACGCGCGAGGCGATCCCGCTTGCTCCCTGCGGCCCGAGGAGCCGCGCCCGCACTCGCTGGCTCGAGTCGAGCGCGTTCCGCGCGTGCTCGTGTAGCTCCTCGTCCTGCGCGATCCGCTCCGCGTACGGTCTGGCGGAGCCGACCGTGTCGCTCAGCCTGTCAGTCCTGCTTCTTCCCACCATGATCGTCCTTTCGTCGCTCGTGTGCATACCGCTTGAGCTACCCCACCTGCATCGACTCAAACAGAGACCGCGCGGGCGCGTCAGCGGTGAATCGCGGGGCGCCGGCCCAGGCGGACCAACGTCCGGTAGCGGAGGTAGCCGAGGAGCCCGCGGATGCGGTCGTCGTCTAGGCGACGTCCTTCGGCTCGCCCGGCGAGGCGAAGCCCCCTCCGCTCTGGGCCGACGAGGCTTGGCAGGGCGCGGCTCCGGATGCGCCGGAGCTCCTGCCGCCGCATGCGCTCGAGGCGCGCACGCTCGCCGGCGAACTCGTCGAGGCTGAGAAGGCCCTCCAGGAGCCAGAGCCGGTCGAGCCGGTCACGGCGACTCAGCCGGTTCAGGTTCGTGCTCGACTCCGCGTGGTGGCGGTAGACGGACAGCGGCCGCTCGCAGAAGGCGACGTCGTAGAGGTAGATGATTCGGAGCCAGAGCTCGAGGTCTGAGATCTGGTGGAGCCGTGTGTTGAAGAGGCCGGTGCGGTGAAGGCACTCCCGTCGAAAGAGGACTGACGACGGCTCCCCGATCCAGTTCTCCTGGAAGTCGTTCCGCAGCAGCTGTCCGAAGAGGCTGCGCCCGTCGTTGACCGTGCTCAGCCCCTCGAAGCGGTCGTGCATCGTTCCGCAGCGCTCGAGCCAGGCGCGCGCCTCCGGGTTGCCCGGGTCGTCGAGCACGACGTCTCGCGGCGCGAAGACCAGGCCGACGCGGTCGCTCGTGAGACAGAGGTCGACCATCGTTCGGAGGCAGTCGGGATAGAGGAGGTCGTCGGCGTGGAGGAACTTGACGAGCTCTCCCCGAGCGAGTCGGAGGCAGCGGTTGAAGTTCGGGATCGGCCCGAGGTTCCGATCGTTCCGCTCGATTCGAATCCGCCCGTCCTCGTAGCTCCGCACGATGTCGACCGTGTCGTCCGTGGACGCGTTGTCCACCACGATGAGCTCGAACGATCGGTAGGTCTGCGCCAGTGCCGACTCGAGAGCCGGCCCGACGTGGGCCGAGCTGTTGAAGGTCGGCACGCAGATCGAGACTCTCGGGCCGACACCTCCGCCGCGCCGATCGCTGCCCACCTGCCCGGCTGCGGACATACTCAGAGCCTAAAGTAACGACATACTCAGGGCCTAAAGTAACACGCCGAGGGCGTCGATAGCGAATTCACCCCGGCCCGCGACCACGTGAGGCGGCGGCTTCAGATGGCTCCCCCGACAACCACGACGGCTTCCATCCCCGGCGAGCGCGCCCGTGTGCTCGCGAGCAGTCGCCCGGCGTGCAGGTTCTGTGCCGGTAAGCTGACCCGAACGGTTCTCGATCTCGGGATGTCGCCGCCCTCGGACGGGTTCCTCTCGGCCGAGCGCCTCGACGCGCCGGAGACCTTCTATCCGCTGCACCTGCGCCTCTGCGACCGCTGCTTCCTGCTCCAGCTTCCGGCCTCCGTCTCCCGGGAGGAGATCTTCTCCGAGTACGCCTACTTCTCCTCGTACTCCGAGAGCTTCGTCTCCCACGCACGCGCCTACACCGAGGCGATCGTCTCGCGGCTCGCGCTCACCGGCGACAGCCTCGTCGTCGAGGTGGGGAGCAACGACGGCTACCTGCTGCAGCATTTCGTGGAGAAGGGTATCCCGGTCCTCGGCGTAGAGCCCGCGGGCAACGTCGCGCGGGCTGCGAGCGAGCGGCTCGTGCCGACGCTCGTCGAGTTCTTCGGACTCGAGATCGCCGATCGACTCGTCGAGGAAGGGCGGCAGGCCGACCTGCTCGTCGGCAACAACGTCCTCGCGCAGGTCCCGGACGTCAACGACTTCGTCGCCGGCCTGAAGCGGTTGCTGGCGCCGCAGGGGGTCGTGACCCTGGAGTTCCCTCACGTCTTGAGCCTGCTCGAGCGCAACCTCTTCGACACCGTCTATCACGAGCACTTCTCGTACTTCTCGCTGCTCACGGCGACCCGGATACTCGAGGCGGCCGGCCTGACGGTCTTCGATCTCGAGGAGATCTCGGTCCACGGCGGCTCCATTCGACTCTTCGCGCGCCACTCGCAGGATCGCTCGCACTCCGTCACGGAACGCGTCGCGGAGTTCGCGAGCCGCGAGGAGCGGGCCGGCCTCCACACCTTCCCCGCGTACGCCGCGCTCGCCCCGGCGGTCGAGGCCGTGAAGCGCAGGTTGCTCGCGTTTCTCGTGGGCGCGAAGGAGGAGGGCAGGGCCGTCGCCGGCTACGGCGCGCCGGGGAAGGCGACGACGCTGCTCAACTACTGCGGCATCGGGACCGACCTGCTCGAGTACACGGTGGATCGGAACCCCTACAAGCACGGCCGGTTCGTGCCGGGGAGACGGATCCCGATCTTCCCGCCCGAGCGGTTACGGGAGACGCGCCCGGACTACGTCCTGATCTTGCCGTGGAACCTCAGAGACGAGATCGTCGACCAGCTCGCGTACGCGCGTAGCTGGGGAGCGCGTTTCGTCGTCGCCCTGCCGGAGCTCGAGGTGCTGCGGTGAAGGTCGTCCTCTTCTGCGGCGGGCTCGGTCTACGCATGCGCGACGCCTCGGACCGTGTCCCGAAGCCCATGGTGACGATCGGCGGCCGCCCGGTCCTGTGGCACGTCATGAAGTACTACGCTCACTTCGGTCACACGCAGTTCGTGCTCTGCCTCGGCCACAAGGCCGAGGTGATCAAGAACTACTTCCTCACCTACGACGAGGCCCTCAGCAACGACTTCGTGCTCTCGAGGGGCGGCAGCAACGTCGAGCTGCTGAAGCACGACATCCAGGACTGGGAGATCACCTTCGTCGACACGGGTCTGCGGGCCAACGTCGGTCAGCGCCTGCGGGCCGTGCAAAAGCACCTCGGCGGGGAGGACTACTTTCTCGCGAACTACGGCGACGTCCTGACGGACGCGCCCCTCCCCGAGCTCGTCGCCGCAACCTGCGGCCGGGAGAGGATCGCGAGCTTCCTGGCGGTGCGACCGAGCTCGTACACCTTCCACCTCGTCTCCGTCGGTGACGACCAGCTCGTCGGCGGGGTGCACGACATCACTCGCTCGGACATCTGGATCAACGGCGGCCACTTCGTGTTCCGCAAGGACGTCTTCGACTACATCCAGGTCGGAGAAGACCTGGTCGAGCAGCCGTTTCAGCGTCTGATCGAGCAACGCCAGCTCCTTGCGCATCCGTACGAGGGCTTCTGGGCGCCGATGGACACGCTCAAGGACCAGCATCGGCTGGAGGCCATGCTCGAGGACGGCAACGTGCCCTGGCGCGTGTGGGAGCCGCAACCCTCCGAGGAGGTTCCGCTCGAGCAGGTCTGGTCCCCACCCGTGAGCCCGGCGAAGCCGCGACCCGCGCCCGCTCGGCGCCGGAAGGTCGCGGGCTGACCGCCCGCTTCCCGCTCGAGACGATGCTGGCGCTGGGCGCGGAGACGCTGAGAGGCTCCGTCGCGCGCGTGCTCTGCCTCGGGGCTCACTGCGACGACATCGAGATCGGGTGTGGCGGCTCGCTCCTGAAGTTGCTCGAGCAGGGCGACGTGACCGTCGACTGGGTCGTCTTCAGCTCCGAGGGGCGCCGGGCTGCTGAGGCAAGAGAGAGCGCAGAGTCCTTCCTCGAGGACGCGGCTGCCGCGAGCAACGTCCTGGTGAAGGAGTTTCGGGGCCGGTACTTCCCCTATGCGGGCGCGGAGCTCAAGGAGTTCTTCGACGAGCTCGGCTCACAGGTCTCGCCCGACCTCGTCTTCACGCATTGGCGGGACGATCTGCATCAGGATCACCGCCTGATCTCGGAGCTGACGGGCAACACCTTCCGCGACCATCTGATCCTCGAGTACGAGATCCCCAAGTACGACGGCGACATCGGTCGGCCGAACGCGTTCGTCCACCTCGAGTCCGGTCACTGCGAGCGAAAGATCGAGACCATCCTGCGCGTCTTCGAGAGCCAGCGGGCGAAGCACTGGTTCTCGCGCGAGACGTTCCTGGCGACCCTGAGGCTACGCGGGATCGAGTCGAAGGCGCCGAGCGGCTACGCCGAGGCGTTTCACTGCCGGAAGGTCGTGCTGGCATGACGAACGTGGCCGTGCTGGGCACCGGCTTCGCGGCGTACGGCGCCGCCCGGGTACTGGCGGCCGAGGGAGTGCCCTTCGCCTGCTACGACAAGAATCCGTACCCCGGTGGCCATACCGCGACGTTCGAGGGCGAGAACGGGTTTCTCTTCGACGACGGCCCCCACGTCTCGTTCACGAAGGACGAGCAGATCCGCGCGCTCCTCGCCGAGAACGTCGAGGGCGCGTACCAGGAGGTCGCCGCCCGGATTGCCAGCTACTGGCACGGCCACTGGCTGAGGCACCCTGCCCAGTGCAACCTGTACGGGCTTCCCACCGACCTCGTCGCGCGCATCCTCCGGGACTTCGTCGAGACGCGCGCCGATGATCGGCACGACCCGAGAACGTACGCGGAGTGGCTCGAGACCTCGTACGGGCGCACGTTCGCCGAGACGTTCCCGGGCGTGTACGGCCGGAAGTACCACACGACCGAGCCGGCCAACATGACCACCGAGTGGCTGGGGCCCAGGATGTACCGCCCCGATCTGGAGGAGGTCCTGCGCGGCGCCCTCGGCCCGCCGGCCACGAACGTGCACTACGTGACCGGGTTCCGCTACCCGACGCACGGCGGCTTCGTCTCCTACCTCCGTCCGTTCGTGCAGGGATCGGACCTCCGGCTCGGTCACGAGCTGGTCGGCCTGGACGCGGGTAGGCGAGAGCTGCGCTTCGCGAGCGGGGCGGTCGTCGCGTACGCCGACGTGATCTCGTCGATCCCGCTGCCGGAGCTCGTGCCGCTGATCGAGGGCGTGCCACTGGAGGTGGAAGCGGCCGCGGCACGGCTGGCGTTCACCTCGGCCGTGATGGTGAACCTCGGCGTGGGTCGCGAGGATCTCTCCGACGCGCACATCGCGTACTTCTACGACGAGGAGGTGATCTTTCCGCGTCTGAGCTTCCCGCACATGTTCTCTCCGAACACCGTTCCTCCCGGAGCCGGCAGCATTCAGGCGGAGATCTACTTCTCCGACAAGTACCGGCCGCTCGATGGGCCACCCGAGGCGCTGATCGAGCCCGTCGTGGCCGACCTGCGCGCCTGCGGGATTCTCCGTGACGACGACGCGATCCTCTTCCGCGAGGCTCGTCTCGCGCGATATGCGAACGTCATCTACGACCTCGAGAGAGCCGAGGCGCTCGCGACGGTTCACGCGTTTCTCGACGAGGTGGGCGTGCGCTACTGCGGTCGCTACGGCGACTGGGACCACGCCTGGACGGACGAGGCCTTCGCGAGCGGCCGACAGGCGGCGCTCGGTGCGCTGGATGAGACGCGCGGGGGCCGCCGCAAGGGCCGGCCGGGCCGAGCTCAGGTCCCCGCGAGCCGCCCGACGAGCGGGGCGACGGCGTCGACGTCCGGCCCGAGGTTGAGGTAGCTGAAGCCGTACACCTCGCGTCGCTCCTGGAGCTTCTCGACGCACTCCTCGAGGCTGCCGACGAGGACGGCGGGGGATGCCTCCATCAGCTTCGGATCGGCGGCGAGTAGGTGCGCGAAGCTCGAGGGTGAGAGACCTGCTCGGCTGCTGGCGCCGTCGATCCGGCAGAGGTAGGTGCTGAACTGCAGCTCCAGTTCGTCCGGCGCCCGTCCGGCCGCCTCGGCCGCGGCGCGCACCCAGCTCACCTTCTCGGCCACCCGGTCGGGAGAGAGGTCGGCGGCGGCGGCGGGAGACAGATCGCCTTCCCTGAGGTTGCAGTGCACCCCCACTATGCTCGCCTCCCTCGCGGCGATCCCGAGGATGCGCTTCGAGCCGCCGCCGACGAGCAACGGTGGAGACGGCTGCTGAACGGGCTTCGGCAGACCCTCGAGCCCCCTGATCCGATAGTGCGCCCCCTCGAAGTCGAGCGGCGCGGGGCCGAAGAGGCCCTTGATCACCTGCAGCGACTCCTCCAGCCGGGACACCCGGACGCCGGGTGGGTCGTACGGAATGCCGGCGGCCTCGTAGTCGCTCGCCAGCCAACCGGCTCCGATCCCGAGCTCGACGCGCCCCTCGCTGAGGACGTCGAGGGTGGCGGTTGTCTTGTGCAGCAACACCGGGTGCCGGTAGTCGTTCGCGAGGACGAGGGAGAGGACGCGGAGCCGCTCGGTCGACTCCGCGGCGGCGACCATCGCCGCAGTGGGCTCCATCACCCAGCCGCGCGTCAGGTGATCCGAGACCGACACGCTGCTGAAGCCGAGGTCCTCGATCTTCCGCAGTTGCTCGCGCCACCGCCCTACCGGTCGGGTCAGCGGCGGCATCGGCGCGATGAAGCGAAACGGGCGAGTCACGTCGTCACTCTCCGGGGCCGCGGTTCAGGCGAGGACCTGAAGCTCGGGCATGGCGACGACGAACTTCCCGCCCCAGGACCGGACGACCGACATCTGCTCCGAGATCTCGGGCAGCAGGGGCCACGGCAGCACCAGCACGTACTCCGGCCGTGCCTCCTCGAGGGCGGAGGGAGGCAGGACGGGTAGGCGCGAGCCCGGCAGGAAGCGACCCTGCTTCGCGGGCGAGCGGTCGACCGTGAATCCGACGAGCTCCGTGGTGACCGAGCAGAAGTTGAGGAGGACGACGCCGCGCGCGGGCGCTCCGTAGGCCGCAACCGAGGCGCCCCTCGCGGACTCCCGTCGAAGAAAGGCGAGTAGCTCGCCTCGAACGGCTGTCGCGCGCTTCTGCACGGCGGAGTAGCCCGCGGGCCGGTCGAGTCCGTGTCCTCGCTCCCTCTCCAGCAGAGCCGCGACTTCGGTGCGCGGGCGCGGACGCTCCCGGGTACGGGTCGCCAGACAACGGACGGAGCCGCCGTGCAGCCCGTTCTCCTCGGCCTCGATGAGCGTGAGTCCGTTCCGGACGAGGGCGGCCTCGAGTGCGAGCAGGGAGAGGTACGACCGATGAGGGTGGCAGACGATGTCGAACTGCCCCTCGGCGAGCCCGAGGACGTGATGGAACTCGAAGGCGACAGCACCTCCCGGTGCCAGCACGAGCTCCAGCCCTGCGACGAAGTCGTCCAGATCCTCTACATGTGCCAGGGCGTGGTTCACGAGCACGAGCTTTGCACCGAGCCCCTCCTCGTGAAGCGCTCGAGCCGCGGCCCGTCCGAAGGCGACGTCGCGGGTCGGCACAGCCGCCTCGGCCGACTCGGAGTCCGCGTCCAGGCCGAGCACCGCCATGCCTCGCTCGGAGAACGTCCGCAGTAGGTGCCCGTCGCGACTGGCCACATCGAGCACTCGGTCCGACGCAGTGAGCCGCCGCCGCTCGATCAGCTCCTCCGCCCACGCCGTGAGGTGAGCGAGCACCGTGGTCGAGAACGCGGCGCCGTGACCGTGGGCGCCCGCCGGCTCGCCGCCCTCGCCCACGAGCTGGACGAGCCAGCAGCGGGTGCAGACGCCGACCCGCAGCGGCCGCACGCGCTCGGGTGCTTCGAGCTCGGAGGGCTCGAGCAGGTCGTCCGCGCCCGGCTGCTCGCCGAGCTCGAGTACGAGCGCGTCCACGAGGGCACGGCACGAACGACACGCCGTGCTGTCGGGGCGGGTGCTCCGCGAGTCGGGCTGTCCCACCGAGACCTAATCTAGAGTAGACGTCGGCGTGAGCCTTTCCTTCGCCGACGCGTTCGCCGGGCGCTCGGTTCTCGTCACCGGTCACACGGGCTTCAAGGGCTCGTGGCTCGCGCTGTGGCTGCACGAGCTCGGTGCGGAGGTGACGGGCTACGCGCTCGCGCCGCCGTCGCGACCGAGCAACTTCGTCGCCGCTCGGGTCGGTGAGCTGCTTGCCTCGCACCACGAGGCCGATCTGCGGGACCGCGCCGCTCTGACCGCGGCGCTCCGTGAAGCCGAGCCGGACGTCGTCCTGCACCTCGCGGCGCGCACGACCGTCCGTGAGAGCTACCTCGATCCAGAAGGCACCTTCTCCGTCAACGTGCTGGGCACAGCGCTCCTCCTGGACGTCGTGCGCGAGCTCGGTCGCCCCTGCGCCGTCGTCGTCGTCTCGAGCGACAAGTGCTACGAGAACGACGAGTCCGGGCGCCGGTTCCGCGAGGACGACCGGCTCGGGGGCTGGGATCCGTACAGCGCCAGCAAGGCTGCGGTCGAGCTCGTGGTCTCCTCCTACCGGCGCTCCTTCTTCACGGCCTCGCAGAACGGCATCGCCGTCGCCTCCGCCCGCGCCGGGAACGTCATCGGCGGCGGCGACTGGACGGCCGACGGGGTCGTCGCCGACTCCGTACGCGCTCTGCAGGCGGGAGAGCCCGTCGCGCTCAGAAATCCACGGGCCATTCGTCCATGGCAACACGTGCTCGAGCCGCTCTCCGGATACCTCACGCTGGCGGCCGCCCTCTCGGGTCCAGCCGCGCCGCGATTCTGTGACGCCTGGAACTTCGGGCCTCGCTCCGGCGACGAGGCGACGGTCCAGCAGCTCGTCGAGCAATTCTTGGTCGCGTGGGGCGGGGGGAGCTGGGAGGATCGAGCCGACCCGGCCGAGCCGCACGAAGCCGGCGTTCTACGGCTCGCGACCGAGAAGGCCGAGGGGGAGCTCGGCTGGCGCTGCCGCTGGAGCGTGGCCGAGGCCGTGCAACGGACTGCGCGCTGGTACCGCCGGTTCTCTCTCGATCCGACCGACGCGAGAGCAGCGTGCCTCGAGGACATCGCGGGCTACGCGGAGGCGTGAGAGCGGGGAGCGCTCAGCGCAGCACGGCGAGCGGATCGACCGCCGCGCCGCGCACGCGCACCTCGAGGTAGAGCCGTGGCTTCGTCGACTCTCCGGTCCAGCCGACGAGGCCGACGAGGGCGCCGCGCACGACGCGCTGCCCGGCCTTCACGTCCACGCGCGCGAGGTGCCCGTAGACGGAGTGGACTCCGGCCGTGTGGGCCAGCTCCACCGTGAGGCCGAGCCCGCCCGGGCGCCAGCCGGCCCAGACGACGCGCGCGTCGCCGGCAGCCGCCACCGCGGCCGCGTAGGGCGCCGCGAGCTCGATGCCCGGGTGGAAGCGCTGGCCCTGCACGCCGAAGCCGGCGGTCACGCGGCGGCGGATCGGCCAGGCAAGGCCGATCGGCGAGCGCGGGCGCTTTGCCCGGCGCAATGCCCTGAACGTGGTCGGCCCCGCCACGCCGTCGGCGGCGAGGTGGGCGAAGTGCTGAAAGCGGCGCACGGCCGCGCGGGTGTCCGCGTCGAAGTGGCCGTCGAGCCTGCCTGGGTCGAAACCGTAGCGGACGAGCTCGAACTCGAGCACGGAAACGTCCCAACCCGCCATGCGCCGGCCGACGACCCGTTTGCCGGCGAGCGGCCGCCCGAGGGGTCCGAGCGCGAGCCGCGTCCTGCGGTCGAGGACGCCCGTCGCGGGCAGACCGGCCCGGCTCTGGAAGGCGCGAACGCCGGAAGCGGTGCCGGCGCCGGCGAGCCCGTCGAGCGGACCGTCGTAGAGACCTCGCACGTGCAGGGCGATCTGGAGCGCCGCCACGGGCGCCGACCGGGTCGCGGCGAGGGCGCCAGGCGCGAGCAGGAACGAGGCGAGGGCGGCCGCGAGGACACAGGTGAGGCGCGCGCGCATAGGGGAAGCGTTCGGCGCCGCGTCGGCCCTTCCTGCGCCGCTCCGTAGCGGCGTCCGGCGGTGCCGGAATACTGGCCGGAATGGAGCTGCTGTCGGCCCCGGGGCGACGGATGGCGCTCGCCTGGGCGGCGGCGGAGAGTCCACCCCGCGGCGAGCGGAGGACGCTCGTGGTCACCGCGCTCGCCGCCGCCTTCGCGGTCTGCTTGATTCTGGCCTCCGCCGTGGGCGCGCTCGTGCTCCTGCGCCAGCAGTCCGCCCGCGCCGACCGGCTCTCGCACCGCGTCGTTTCGCTCGGCGCGGAGCGGACGGCGCTCGGTACGCAGCTCGTCGCGGCCCGGCGGCTCGCTGCGCGCCGGTATCGAGCAGGCGCCGCGGCCGGCCAGAAGCAAGGGTTCGACGCGGGCTACAAGGCCGCCTTCTCCGGCTACGACGCGTGGCGCGAAGGGGCGTGGTACGTCGTCAAGGTGGGTCGTTCGAAGAACGGGCGCTGGTTCACGGGCCGTGTGCCGCTCCGCCCCTGCGAGCGCGTCTATCTCGCGAAGGGCCTCGTCTACCGGCAGGGCCGAGCCTGCTGAGAGCTCACCGCCCGCTCGACCGCTACGGGTTGTCCTCCGCGAACCCCTGCCCCTTCCCGGCCTCCTTGGCGCGGAAGAGCGCCCGGTCGGCCCGCTCGAACAGGTAGAGCGGGCTGTCGTCGGGCCGGTGCTCGGCGATCCCGGCGGAGAGGCGCAGCGGCTCGCCCGGGCCGACGGTCCGCCCGGCGAGCGCGGCCTGCAGCCGCAGATAGAGCTGCTCCGCGTCGGCGATCCCCGACTCGGGAAGGATGATCGCGAACTCGTCGCCTCCGACCCGGCACGCCACGTCGGTGCCGCGCATCACGGAGAGGAGGAGCTCGGCCACCTCCGCGAGCGCGGCGTCGCCGGCCAGGTGGCCGATCCGGTCGTTGATCGACTTGAAGTCGTCGATGTCGAAGACGAGGATCGCGAGCCGGCGGTCGTGGCGCTGCGCGCGCTTGACCTCGCGGGCGAGCACCTCGTGGAAGAAGCGGTGGTTGCGCAGGCCGGTGACGGGGTCGAGGTATGCGAGCTCGCGCGCGGCGCGGAAGCGGCGCGTGTTCTCGATCGCGGGAGCCGCCCGCGCCGCAAGCTCCTCGAGCTCGAGGAGGGTTCCGTCCGAAGGGCCGGTCGAGGCCCCGCGCCAGAAGACGCCCAGAACTCCGATCTTCGACTCCTCACCGGCCGCGAGCGGCACGAAGAGTCCGCCGGAGATCAGCTCGGGCTCGCTTCCGTTCTCTCGTGGCGCGTAGAGGTAGCTCGACACGAGCGCGCGCCGCTCACCCCGGTCCAGCAAGTCCGGAAAGGGCTGAACGGACGCCTCCTCGCGCGACAGGCCCAGGGTCGCGAGCAGCGGTCCGCCTTCGGCGTCGGAGAGCTTGACGATGGCGGCGTCGATTCCGGGAACCGACGCGGCGACGCGCAGCATCTGCGAGAGCACCTCGTCGAGCTCGAGCGTCGTCGCAAGGGTCGCCAGGGTGCGCGCCCGCTCGTCGTCCCGCAGGCGAACAAGCGCTCCCGGCCCCCGGCCGTTCATCCTCCCGGCCGCCGTCCCAGACTGACGTCGCGCCCTCAGAAAGAGGACGACGGCGAGGACGAGCAGGGTGAGCGCCGCCGCCACAGCGCCGGCCAAGACCCAGACCACCCAGCTCGTTTCCGCAGACAGAACCACGACTCCCCGGGGACCGCACCCCGCTCGGTCAACCGGGCGAGTCTATCCCGCCGGGTCGGCTGGCATCGCCGCGCCCGCCGCCCCGGCGCGTACCATCCGCTTCCGTGACGCGCTGCGACGTCTGCGGAAGAGAGTTCGACGCCGAGCGCTACGGCGTCTTCCATCCGGACCGGGACGAGGCGTACGACAGCATCGACTGCGCCCTCGCTGCCGGTCGAGCGCTCGGCGCGAGAGCCCCGAGGGCGCTCGAGCGGGGCGAGGCGCCGCCTCCGCTGCGGCCCGTGCGCCCGGCTCTCCGGCCGACCGGCGCCGTCCGCTCGACGACGTAACCTCGAGCGGCACGTATCCGGGCGTCGAGCCACCACCCGGAGCGCGGTAGACGATGGCCGAACAGGACACCTCCCGATCCACCTGGCGCGGCTCTTCGCAGACGCCGCGGCCCGCCGCCGGCGAGGAGAGCCTCGTCTCCGAGTGGCTGAGACTGACGAGCGAGCTCCTCGGCGACTACGACGTGACGGCCGACGAGCTCCAGGAGCTGCTCGCGATGCAGGACAAGGTGCGCGAGCTGATCCAGAAGACGCGGCCGGCCGCGGCCCCGGAGACAGTGATCGAGGAGGCGAGCGGCGTCGTCTACCGCAAGGTCCAGTGAGGGGTCGTCCCTCTCTCGAGCGATGAGCCGCCCCACGGTGGCTCGACTCGCGCTCCTGCTCGCGTGTGCCACGCTCGGCGCCGGAAGCTCCGCGGCCGCGAGGGTGCCCTCCCCGGGCACCGCGAGAGCCGATACGACTCCGCCCGCGGACGTCTCGGAGCTTCTCGCGACGATCGACGACCGGGCGATCACGCTGACGTGGCGCTCGCCGGC
>JBBSIG010000033.1:0-16475 GCA_038232215.1 Gaiellales bacterium
GACATCGCCCGCCCGACAAGCCTCTCCGAAGCCTCGCCTAACGAACGGTCGGGGCTAGTGATGATCGCGGCCCTGCTGGTGATGGCAGCCGTCACCGCTACGGCCGCCCCGGCCGCGGGCGTGAGCCCAGCTCAGCTCGCCCAGGCGGGCTGGAGCTGTTTCCTCCCGCCGTCCTTCAACCCCAACGTCCACTGCGCGCCACCCGGGCAGCTGGAGGGTGTCGTCTCCGGTAAGGCAGCAGCGGCGACGTTCCTCGCCTTCAGGACAGATGATCTGACCTCCGAGAACGCGCCGTTCCTCGGCACGGAGAGGCTCATCCGCGGAGACCTCTTCCACGGTCAGCCGTGTCCAACCGACCCGCCGAGCTACCAATACAGCTGGCTCTACCCGCGGTTCGGCTGGGACTACTACATCTGCCACACCTTCGACAGCCCATGGTGACGTACTCCGACGCTGCGCGTCTGCAAGGTCTCACGACAAACGGGAGATGGGAGGGCTGATCGTGACTGCGCCTCCGGGGCGCCGGAGGCGCGGTCTTCGTCGCCTCCTCCGCGTGCTGCACCTAGGCCCCTAAGCGGCCGAGGCGTTCCCCTTCCGGCGGGCGATCCGGACGCCGCCGTCGAAGGGGATGCAATGCTTCTCGCCGCCTCGAGCGACGACGAGCCCGAGGACGGCGCCGTCCGAGCCGAGCAGCACGTCCTGCAGCGCCCCGAGCTGCTCGCTCCCGCGCTCGACCGCGGCTCCGAGCAGCGCGCGCAGCCCATCGCCGCGCTTGCGATAGAAGGACGGCTCGGCTCCTCCGAGGAGCATAAGCGCCGAGCCGACGCCGATCTCGCGCTCGCGAATCCTGGCCGCCTGCACCGGCAGGAAACGGCTCGTCCCGTCCGAGCAGGCGACCTCGAACCCGAGCGCCCGTCGGCCTTCGAGGTCGAGCACGAGATCGAGCGGCCGCCCGAGCGGCTTGCCGTGCGCGAGCACGGGAGCCCGGAGCAGGCCGGTCGCGGAGAGGCCCTTCATCGGCTGCACCTTCTGCCCGCCGAGGACCGGGCCAAACTCAGCCGCCCTCGAAGCCCTCCTCGCCGAGCAGGGGGACGAACCGGCACCGGACCGAGCGCACGGTCGCCGGCCCCTCGGGGCTCCGCACGACCAGCTGGAGCTCCTGATCGAGCCTGCGTCCCACCGGCACCACCAGCCGACCGCGCACGCCGAGCTGCTCGTACAGGGTTCGCGGCAGACTGGGCGCCGCTGCCGCGATCGCGACGGCGGCGAACGGTGCGCACTCCGGCACACCGAGCGTGCCGTCGCCGACTCGAACGTCGACGCTTCCGTAACCGGCCCTCGCGAGGCTCTGCTCCGCGCGCCGCGCCAGCGCCGGGATCCGCTCGATGGAGAAGACCTCGGCGCCGAGCTCGGCGAGGACGGCCGCCTGGTAACCGGACCCCGTGCCGACGTCGAGCACGCGCTCTCCCGGGCGGATGCCGAGCGCCTCGCAGATGCGGGCGACCATGTAGGGCTGCGAGATGGTCTGGCCGGAGCCGATCGGCAGCGCCGCATCGTCGTAGGCGCGCCCGCAGAGCCTCTCGGGGACGAACAGCTCGCGCGGTACGCGCTCCATCGCGGCGAGCACGCGCTCGTCCTCGATCCCGCGCCGGCGCAGCTGCCGCTCGACCATCTCCGCGCGCTCCGAGCTCATCAGGGGGAGAGGTCGTGGGCCGGGCGCCCGGAGCGCGCTTCCGCCACCACCGGGCGCGCGTACGACGGCAGCGCGACGTCGAAGTGAGAGAGCACGAGCGGCATAACGTCGACGATGCTCCGCGGCCGCCCTCGCAGACCGACGGTGAGCATCGGCACCTCGGAGTCGCCGGCCGCGAGCGAGCCGTGGCTACCCCCTCCCGCATGGTGTCGCCCGGCGAGGTCCGCGAACTCGTAGCCCGGCGCCGCGGAGACGAGCACCTCCCCCGCGTTCGGGTTGTGCAGGGCGGCCCAGGCGCGCGCGAGCCCGTCGGGAAAGCCGAGCACGGCCTCGTCGCCGCTCGTCGCGAAGCCCTCGCCCCCGGGCGCGAAGCGCAGCTCCTCTCCCTCCCGGCGCGCACACGCCTCCTCGCCCTCGCGGAAGAGGACGACCTCCGCCGCGGGGTCGTCGTCGAGCCGCTCGGCCAGGTCGCGCGCCCCGAGTCGGCAGCCGGGCAGCGCGTACAGCATCCCGGCCCGGTTCGACGCCGTGACGACGACCTCGCCGAGGAGGTCGGCGAACGAGCTCTCGAGCGTCGCGGGTCGGTCGACCCGGGTCTGGCCGTGGTCGGAGCAGAGGACGACGGCGTAGCGCTCGACGAACTCGTCGGACCCGCCCGCCGCCTCCATCAGCGCGCCGATCGCGCGGTCGCTGCGCTCGAGTGCCTCGTGCGCGCCGTCGGGCCCCGACAGGTGCGAGGCGAAGTCGTAGTCGGGCAGGTAGAAGACGAGCAGGTCGAAACCGTCCCGCGTCACCAGCCAACGACCGACGGCGGCCGCGTACGCGTCGACAGACCCCGCGAAGCGCGAGCGGATCGAGAGCGGCGCGCCGGTCTCGTCCGACTCGAACAGGTTGAAGAAGAAGAAGCGCTTCGGCCCGTAGGCCGGCTTCGTCAGCCCGCGCACGGTCGGCAGGTGCCGCGTGCGGCCGCGGTAGCAGGTGATGTTGACCGCGGCGGTGGTGAGGCCCGCGTCCTCGAGCGCCTCGTAGACGGTCACGGCCTCGGTGCCGAGATGCTCCGCGTTCAGGTTGAAGATCGTGTCGAGCAGGGAGCGCGTGAGGCCCGCCGCGAGGACGGCACCGAACGACGAGCCGTACTCGACCAGCCGTTGCCGGTCGCGGTCCCACCAGACGAGATGCGGTATCCGGTGCACGTCCTGGTGCGCGCCCGTCGCGAGCGACGCGAGACAGACGGGCGTGAGCGAGGGGAAGGTCGAGACGGCGCGCCCGTAGCTCCCCCTCGCGAAGAGATAGGAGAGGGCGGGCAGGCGGTCTGTCTCGACGGCTGCCTCGAGCATCGACGGGGTCAGCCCGTCGATGACGATCAGGACGACGCCCGAGCGCCCGGAGCCCCCACCCGAGTCGGTCCGGCGAGGTTGCGGGTCGGAGCCGTCGGCGCTCGTCGGAGGCGGACGATCGGTCGAAGGAGGATCGGTCACCCGTCAGTCGCGGGCGAGACTGCGAAGCCCGGCGTAGCGCTCGGGCGCGCGGCGGCGCAGGCGGGCCGCGAGAGCCGGTGCGGCGAGAGCCTCCACGTAGCCGAGCACCGGCACGAACGCGAGGGCGCCGAGCACGATTCCGGCCAGGCCGACGAGCGCCGCGGTGCCGCCCCGCGTCCCGCCTCCGCGCAGCGCGCCGCGCACGAGTTGTGCCGCCCCGGCCGCCCCCGCGAGCCCGCCGAGGCCGCCGCCGAGCGCCTCGTCCCAGGTCTCGATCAGGAAGCCGGCTCCGACTCCGAGCGCGGCGCCGACCGCGAGTGCCGCCACGAGCCCTGCCCGCGAGGCCGCGAGCAAGCCCGCGACGAGGGCGCCGATGCCCACGCCGAGTCCCACCGACACGCCGATCCAGTACCAGTCCGCCACACGTCGAAGTGTAGCCCCGCCTTCCCCCTCCTCCGGGGCGCCTGGAGCTCCGGGTGACGATGCGTCGGCCCTTCGGACGTGGGAGGGACTCCCTTCGCTACCCGCCCACTTCCAGACGACGGATCACGGCCAGCGTGAACGCCGCCGCGCGCGCGCCGTCGACAACCCGGTGGTCGAAGGTCGTCGACACGTTGCCCAGCTGCCGGACGACGATCTCCCCCTCGCGCACGGCCGGCCGGGGCGCGACGCGGTGCAGGCCGAGGATCCCGACCTCGGGATGGTTCACGAGCGGGGTCACGAGGAGGCCTCCGAGCTTGCCGGCGCTCGTGACCGTGAAGGTCGAGCCCCGTAGCTCGTGCGGGGCCAGCTCGCCGGCGCGGGCGGCGTCGGCGAGACGCCGGGTCTCGGCCTCGAGCTCGTCGAGCGAGGCGGTGTCGCATCCTCGCACGACCGGGACGACGAGACCCTGCTCGGTCTGCACCGCGAGCCCGAGGTCGTAACGGTCGAGGAGGACGATCTCGTCACCCTCGAGGCGCGCGTTCAGCTCCGGGAACTCCCGGAGCGCCGCCGCCGTCGCCTGCAGGGCCAGGGGCACGAGCCGGCTGACGTCGACCCCCGTGAAGTCGCACTCCTCCACGAACGTGACCGCCGGCACCTCTCGGTGCGATCGGGTCAGGTGCTCGACGATCTTCCGGCGCACGCCGCGAACCGGCTCCCGCCGGCCCTCGCGGGCGGTCCCCGGAGTACCCGCTCCGCGCACGTCGCCCTCCGTGATCCGCCCCTGCGGCCCGGTTCCCACGAGGGCGCCGAGGTCGACGCCGAGCTCCTGCGCGAGCCGGCGGACCAGGGGCGTCGCGCGCCCGCGGGCCGCCGCCGGGTCGGAGGGTGCGGCCCGGGTGGCGGCAACCTCCGAGCGCGGCTGCTCCGCCTCCGGAGGCTCCAGCCCACCGTCGTCGCCGATCACCACGAGCACGGTCCCGACCGGAACCACCGCGCCCGCCGGGACGAGGATGCTCGCGACCGTCCCGCCCGCCGGCGAGGGGATCTCGACCGTCGTCTTGTCGGTCTGGATCTCCACGAGCGGATCGTCCTCGCCGATCTCCTGGCCCTCGGCCACGAGCCAGCGGGCGACCTCGCCCTCGGTCAGCCCCTCGCCGAGATCGGGCAGCTTGAACCGGTACGCCATGCCTCAGATTGTCGCCGAGCCGAGCGCCCCGTGCGGGAGCACCGCGTGGACGCCGCGGACGCCGTTCACGAGCTGCGTGACGCGGAGATCGACGACGACGCTCGCGAGCGCGAGCGCCTCCCGACGGCCGAGCCCGTGCTCCCGGCCCATCAGCTCCAGCATCGCGTCGACCGCCACGGCCGCCGCCTCGTCGAGGTCCTCGTCGAAGCCGAGCGTGACCCAGGCCGCGTCCGTGCGCGCCACCGGGGTCGTCAGCCGCAGGTCCTCGCGGACGTCGAGAGTCAGCTCGGCGCGCTCGAGCGGGCACTCGATCGCGAGCTGCGACACCTCGCCGTCGCCTTGCCGCGCGTGCCCGTCGCCGGCGGAGAAGAGCGCGCCGTCGACCGGGATGGGGAGGTAGAGGGTCGTCCCGGCCACGAGCTCGGTGCAGTCGAGGTTGCCGCCGTACGGGCGCGGAGGTATCGTCGCGTGGACGCCCGCCTCGGCTGGGGGCATGCCGAGCACGCCCAGAAAAGGCCGGAGCTCGACCCTATGCCCGTGCTGATCTCGCGCCACGCCCGCGTCGGCGTCGAGCTCCCAGACGAGCAGGCACTCCGCGCCCTCCGAGACGCCGAGCCGCTCGTTCAGCGGGGTGCGGGCGCCGCCGGCCGTCGTCAGCCCGTAGGGCCCGACGCGGAGTGTCTCGATCCGGATCGTGAGCGTCTGCCCCGTCCTCACGCCCCGCACCTCGATCGGCCCCACGAGCGCGTGCCCAGCGTCGAGCTCCGGGTCACGAGGCTCGAGCTGCCGGCGGCCGGAGCCGTCGAGGGCGGGCGGCTCGAGTCCCCAGCCCGCATCGAGCGTCGAGAACCCGATCGTGTCGCCGGGCTCGACCGTCAGGACGGGTGCGAGCTCACGCGAGAAGTGCCCGTGCAGCGTCCTCCGCTCGAGCGGCAGCTCGTGGATCACCGCGGGTGCCTTCGAGCGGCGGACCGGCAGGGTCTGACCCTGGTTGCCGGCCGGCGCGGACACGTCGATCGTGCCGAGAGCGTGCCGATCCGTCCACAGAGCCGGCCGCGACGCACCCTCAGAACTCGAGCAGCTTCCGCGCCGCGTCGACTACGCGCTCGACGGACGGCATGTAGAGATCCTCGATCGCCCAGTAGGGGTACGGCACGTCGTAGCCCGTCACGCGCATGACGGGAGCCCGCAAGTCGAGGATCGCCTTCTCCGCGAGAACGGCGGCAAGCTCGGCGGCGTAGCCACAGGTGCGGGGTGCCTCCTGCACGATCACGACGCGCCCCGTCTTCGCCGCCGTCGCGAGCAGGGCCTCCTCGTCGAGCGGTTTCAGCGTCCGGATGTCGAGCACCTCCACGCTCGCGTCGAGCCGCTCCGCGGCGCGCTCGCAGACCCCGAGCATCGCGCCGTAGGCGACGAGGGTGAGGTCGTCGCCCTCGCGGGCCAGCCGCGCCTCGCCGAGCGGGACGACGTGCTCGCCCTCCGGCACCTCCCCGCGCGCCGTCCGGTAGACGAGCTTCGGCTCGAGCAGGACAACGGGGTCCGGGTCTCGAATCGCCGCGGCGAGCAGTCCCTTCGCATCCGCGGGCGTCGAGGGGATCGCCACCTTCACCCCCGGCGTGTGCACGTAGTAGGTCTCGGGCGAGTCGTCGTGCAGCTCCGGCGCCCGCACCCCACCGCCGTACGGCATCCGGATCGTGAGCGGAAACTCCATCTGCCCGCGCGTCCGCCAGCGGTACCGGCCCACGTGCGTGATCAGCTGGTCGAGGCACGGGTACGAGAACGCGTCGTACTGCATCTCGCAGACGGGCCGCCATCCAGCCATGCAGAGGCCGACGGCAGTGCCGAGAATGCCCGCCTCGGCGAGCGGCGTGTCGATGCAGCGGTCGGCGCCGAAGCGCTCGCGCAGGCCGGCGGTCGCCCGGAAGACGCCGCCCGCCCGGCCCACGTCCTCCCCCAGCACGAGCACCGCCTCATCGCGGGCGAGCTCGGTGTGCAGCGCGTCGTTGACCGCCTCCACGAGCGTCAGCTCAGCCATCTGCGTCCCCCGACCTCAGAGGTTCCGTCCCTCGTATCGCTGCTCGCGTCACGAGCCAAGGATCCGCCTGAGCTCCGCCAGGTCGCTCGCGAATGAGGCCGGCGGGTCGGCGAGCGCGTGCTCGAACAGGAGCGCCGCGTCCGGGGCGGGCTCCGCCTCCGCGCGCGTGATCCCCTGCCGCAGGACCGCGGTCGCCTCAGCCTTGATCGCCGCGACGAGCTCGTCCGACAGGACGCCGACGCGGCGCAGGTAACCCTCGTAGCGACCGACGCACTCACGCCGCTTCTCCGCCTCGACCCGCTCGAGGTCGATGTAGGCACGCGGGTCGTCAGCGGTCGCGTGCGGGCCCGCGCGGTAAGTGACCGCCTCCACGAACGTCGGGCCGCCGCCCGACCGGGCGCGCTCGAGCGCCTCCCGTGTGGTCTCGTAGACCGCGAGCACGTCGCCGCCGTCCACCCGCACGCCGGGGATGCCGTAGCCGGCAGCCTTGTCGGCGAGCGTCTCGGCCTTCGTCTGGGCTGCGAGCGGAGTCGAGATCGCCCAGCCGTTGTTGTTGCAGAAGAGGACGAGGGGGGCTCCCATGACGGCGGCGAAGTTCGCGCCCTCGTGGAAGGCGCCCTCGGACGTGGCGCCGTCGCCGAAATAGACGATCGCGGCCGCGTCCTCGCCCTTCAGCTTCTTGCCCCAGGCGAGCCCGGCCGCGTGCGGCACCTGCGTCGCGATCGGCACGCAGATGGAGGCGACGTTGTAGTCCGCCGGGTTCCACCAGCCGGCCGGATGGCCCCGCCACCACGAGAGGACGGCCGACGCCGGGATGCCGCGCAGGAGCCCGATCGCCGACTCGCGGTAGCTCGGGAAGATCCAGTCCTGATCGGCCAGCGCGTGCACGGAGCCGACCTGCATCGCCTCGTGGTTCCAGAAGATGGCGTAGGTGCCGATGCGGCCCTGGCTGTGGTAGACGACCGAGCGCTCGTCGTAGGTGCGAAGGAGGACGAGCGAGCGGTAGAGCTCGACGAGCTCCTGCTCGCCGAGGCCCTCGACCTCGCCGTCCGCGACCTGCTCGCCGTCGCCGATCACGCGCCTCAGGTCGCGGTCGGCAAAGAGAAGCTCGGCCATCCCGCGTCGAATCTAGCTCACACGAGCACCGAGACCGCGTCGCGCTCGGCCTCGAAGAGCGCCTCGTCGACGTCGCCGAGATCCTCGCCGTCGACGTGCAGGGGCAGGGGTCGGTCGCAAACGACCCGCAGCCGGTCGAGGTCGTGCCCGATCAGGACGTCCTCCTGGCCGAGCCCTCCGCGGCCGGTCGCCGCGTAGGCGAGCAGCCGGGGCAAACCGAGGGGCCGGACACGCACGGGCGCGACCACGTCGAGGCCGAGCTCGAAGCGCGCCTCCGGCGCCACGTGCAGGCTGAGCCGGCCGAGATACGTGTAGGGATCGGCGTTGGCCACGAGCGCGAACGCGGCGCGACCGAGTCCCTCGACCTCGAGCACCGGGTCGAAGCGGCCGCGGCGCTCCAGCAGCATCCGCGCGACCGTCCGCACGAACGCGGCGTCGCCCGGACGGGCGCCGTCGGCGGCCCGACCCCGCACGTCCATCCTCCGCACCGCCTCAGCATCGAACCCGACCCCGGCCGTGAAGCCGAAGCGGCGCCCGTTGACCCGGCCGAGCGAGATGCGTCGCGTTCGTCCGCCGGCGAGCGCGGCTCCCAGGCGCTCGGCCGCGCGCACGGGATCGCGGGGCACCCCGAGCAGGCGCGAGAGCACGCTCGAGCCTCCACCCGGAAGGAAGCCGAGAGGGACCTGCGAGCCGGCGCCGTTCAGGGCCTCGTTGAAGCCTCCGTCGCCCGAGAAGACGAAGACGGCGTCGACGCCGAGCGCGTCCCGGGCGAGCTCCGTCGCGTGCCCGGGCGCCAGCGTGCGCTCCACCCGCAGCTCCGTCACGGGCCGAAGCGCCGCCTCCACCGCCCTGACGCGCTCGGTCGTCACGACGGTCGCGAACGGGTTCACGATCAGAAGAGCCCGGCGCACGGAGGCCCCCTTCAGC
Source organism: Gaiellales bacterium (assembly GCA_038232215.1). GTDB lineage: Bacteria > Actinomycetota > Thermoleophilia > Gaiellales > Gaiellaceae > JBBSIG01. The sequence goes on from JBBSIG010000033.1 coordinate 8,859, forward strand.
TCGGAGTCGCGTAGCCCCGCATGCCGTCGACGAGGAGCGCGTGGAAGCGGTCGGCGAGCTCGTCGGTGTCCCGCCCCGGCCGCAGCCACGTGTAGGCCCAGTTGGCCGCCGAGAGCGCGAGCAGTGCCGCGATCGCCTCGTCGAGGTCCGTGCGGAGCTCACCGAGCTCGCGCCCTTCGCGAAAGAGCGCGCGGATCCGCTCCTCGTAGCGCCGTCGCTCGGCCACGAACTCCTCGCCGCGCTCACCCTCGAGATACCGCCACTCCCGCACGAACACCGTCGCCACGTCGAGCTGCTCCGCGACGACGCGCAGGTGAGCCCGCAGCGCGAGCCGGATCTTCTCGGTCGCCGGCACGTCGTCGGGCACGGCGTCGAGCGCGACGTGGAACGCCTGGGCGCCCTCGCGCATGGTCTCGTAGAGGAGATCCTGCTTGGAGGCCATGTGGGCGTAGAGCGACCCCTTCTGCACGCCCATCGCGCCGGCGAGGTCACCGATCGACGTGCCGTGGTAGCCCTTCTCCGCGAACAGGCGGGCGGCCTGGCGGGTTAGCTCGGAGCGGCGCGCGGACATGCTTAGATACTCACCCTAACGATCGTTCGGTTTGGAGGCGCAGTGAGCCCAGACGACTTTCTCGAGTACGTCCAGTCCGGCGGGCAGGTCGAGGCCGGCGACTCGATGCCGGACGAGTACCGGGCGAGGCTGGTCAAGTTCATCGAGATGCATGCGAACTCCGAGCTGATGGGCGTCCTGCCCGAGCGGGAGTGGATCCTCCGCGCTCCCACCTTGCAGCGCAAGCTGGCGCTGACGGCGAAAGTCCAGGACGAGGTCGGCCACGCGCAGCTGATCTATCGCGTGGTCGAGGATCTCGGCAAGCCGCGCGAGGCCTGTCTCGAGGATCTCGTCTCGGGCAAGAGCAAGTTCCACAACGTCTTCCACTACCCCACCCGCACCTGGGGCGACGTCGGCGTGATCGCCTGGCTCGTCGACGCGGCTGCGATCATCAGCCAGAAGGCTCTCCTCAAGTGCTCGTACGCGCCGTACGCGCGGATCATGAAGAAGGTCTGCTGGGAGGAGTCGTTCCACATCCTGCACGGTCGTGACGTGATCCTCGCGCTGATGCTCGGCACCGACGGGCAGCGCGAGCTCGTGCAGGAGGCGCTCGACCGCTGGTGGGGCCCGCTGATGCAGTTCCACGGCAACCCGATCTCCGCCGAGGACGACCCGATGTTCGTCTGGCGGATCAAGAGTCAGGGCAACGAGGAGGCGCGCCAGCAGTTTCTCGACGGCTACGTCCCGCAGATCCTCGAGCTCGGGCTGACCGTGCCCGACCCGAAGCTCCGCAAGCGAGACGACGGCGTCTGGGAGTACACCGAGCCCGACTGGGACGAGCTCAGGCACGTCGTCACGGGGCACGGGCCGCGCTCGCAGGAGCGCCTCGAGCTCAGGCGCGTCTCGCGCGAGGAGACGGAGTGGGTGCGCCGCGCGGTGCTCGCCGAGGCCGCGTAGTGCGCGAGCGCGGCTCAGCCGCGTGGGAGACGGCGCCGGTCGGGGCGCGAGGATGATCTTCGAGGTGTTCAGGCAGGAGCGCAAGGGTCAGGCGTTCGCGCACGCCGGCTCCTTCGACGCTCCGGACGAGCGCTTCGCCGAGACGTACGCGCGCGAGTTCTACGGGCGCCGCGCGGAGTCGGTCGCCCTCTGGATCGTCCCGCGCGAGTATCTGCGGGAGATCGACGACTTCGCCGACGAGCTCGGGCGCAACTACCATCGAGTCGACGGCTACTCGCTGAAGGAGAAGCTGAAGCTCGCGCGGAGCGCCGCGCAGGTCTCGCGAGGCGAGCCGGCCCCGCCGACTCGCTCGGGTGAAGGATGAACGTCGCGCAGCGCGCCGCGCGGGTCGACCTGCTGCTCGAGCTCGCCGACGACGAGCTGATCCTGGGCTGGCGGAACTCGGAGTGGACGGGGGTCGCCCCCTCGCTCGAGGAGGACGTGGCCTTCTCGTCGATCGCTCAGAACGAGATCGGGCACGCGCGGGCGCTGTACGAGCTCGCCGCCGCCGACCTCGGCACGACGGCGGACGAGCTTGCCCTCGACCGTCAGCCGGATGAGTACCGCAGCGCGCCGCTCGTCGAGCTGCGGCAGCTCGAGTGGGCGCGCACGATCGCTCGTCACTACCTCTACGAGTCGGCCGACGCGGTTCGCATCGAGGCTCTGCAGGCAGCGGACGACCCCGAGCTGGCAGGTCTCGCCGCGAAGATCGAGCGCGAGGAGATCTACCACCGCATGCACGCGGAGATGTGGATCGACCGCCTGTTGGCGAGCGCCGAGGGGAGCAGGAGACTGCGGGAGGCGGTCGAGGAGCTCTGGCCCTACGCGCTCGGAGTGCTCGGCGAAGAGCTCCGTCCCGTCTGGGAGGAGCGCGTGCGTGCGCGGCTCGGGTTCGGCGGGCCGAGCGCGACGGAACCGGTGCAGCGCGGCAGGCCGAGCGACGAGCTTCGCGAGCTCTGGGAGGAGATGACGATGGTGCGGCGGAGCGCGCCGGGCGCGCGATGGTGAGCGCGGACGCCGTCTGGGCGGCGCTCGCCGAGATCCCGGATCCCGAGATCCCGACCGTCTCGGTCGTCGATCTCGGCGTCGTCCGGGACGTGCGGGTGGAGGACCGGCGCGTTCGGGTGGAGTTCACGCCCACGTTCCTCGGCTGTCCCGCGCTCGAGACGATGCGCGACGCGATGGCCCGCCGGATCGAGGCGCTCGGGGCGGAGCCCGAGATCAGGGTGATCATGGACGACTCCTGGTCGACCGACCGGATCACGCCCGAGGGCCGGGAGAAGCTCCGAGCCTCCGGGTTCTCCCCGCCGGCCCCGCGGGCCGCAGGGACGCCACAGCTCGTCCAGCTTCGGAGCTCCGCGTTTCGCTGCCCGTACTGCGGCTCGAGGGAGACGAGGCTCGAGAACATCTTCGGCCCGACCCCGTGCCGGTCGCTCCGTTACTGCACGAGCTGCCGGCAGCCGTTCGAGCAGTTCAAGACGATCTAGGGGCCTAGAAGCGTTTCCGGATTAGAGTGCCCGACTCGGGCCGGTCGAAGGACTACTGGACGCTCAGGCCATCGCCTCGAGCTTGGAGCGCGCTCGCTCGGCCGCGAAGACGTTTCCCTTCAGCTCGAAGTAGTCGATCGCCTGCCCGACTGCGGCCTGCGCGGCCGCGCGGTCATCGCCGAGACTCATGACTTCAGCGAGGTTCATCAGAGCCTCGGCGTGCGCGACATGGAAGTCGCTGGACGAGGCGTACTCAACGGCCTCACGACAGAGCCGCTGCGCCGCCTCGTGCTCGCCTCTGCGGGCGAGCACCTTCGCCCGGGCCGCGCGCCAATGGACCTGGGAGTGGACGTCGTTCGGGCGCGCCGCTTCCTCGCACTCACGCGTGAGCTGCTCGGCCTCGGCGTACCGGCCCAGCATGTAGACGGCGCTCGAGAGCCCGTGGGCAAACGAGGAGAAGTGGCTCTTCTCGCCGATCTTGCCGAGCGCTTCGTAGCCCGGGCGCAGCTCTTGCTCGGCCGCGGTCGGATTTTCCTGCCAGAGGTGAACGAGAGCGAGCTGGAAGGAGACGATCCAGAGCCACTCGCCGCCGGCCTCCATCGCCGACCGTGCGCGCCTCATGAGCTCTTCGGCCTCGCCCACGCGTCCCTGCATCAGCACGAGCGGTGCCATCGCCCCGAGGACATGCGACTGGAGCAGCGATTCGGCCGGGATCTCCTGGAGTAGGCGCTCGCATCGCCGCGCAGCCTCCGTCGCTGGCGCTGGCCCGAGCAGGAGGGCGATGACCAGCCATTCGACGATCTCGCGCTCCTCGAAGCGGTCGCGAGCCTTGCGAACATGCCCGTACGCTCGCTCGGACGCCTCTGCGCACCGGCTCAACCGGCGGTCGAGATAGTGCGCCTGCGCGATGAGCCTCCAGGCGCGGGCGAGCGCGAGTTGGTCGTCGAGCTCCTCGAACACCGCGATCGACCGTTCCGCCACCTCGATGAGCTCTGCGGGCGTGACCTCGCGATCCGTGAACAGTCGCAGGAAGCCACGCTGAACGAGCGCGCTGGCGGCCAGGCGGCGATCTCCCGTCGTCGCGGCCGCTTCGATCGCCTCGGTCAGCACCTTCTCGGCCCAGGCGAAGTCGCCGATCCCTTGCACGGCTCGAACATTGGGCAGGAGGTCGACGCGGAGGGGGTCCTCGGCCGGGAGCAGCGAGACTGCACGGGAGATCAGGTTGACCGCCGCCGGCGCGTCGCTACGGATGAAGGCGCGGCGGCCGGCCGCTCCGAGGCGCTCCGCCGCCTCGCGCGCGACGGAGCGGGCCGCGTCGTTGACCGTGCCGAGTTGGACGCGGTAGCGATAGGACTGCTCGAGGTGGTAGCCGACGACCTCCTCGTACTCGTTCGAGCGCTCGCCGGCGGCACCCTCCAGCCAGTGCCCGAAACGCTCGTGCAGCTCGGCACGCACCTCCTTGGGGATCGACTCGTAGGCGGCGTCACGAATGAGCAGGTGGCGGAAGCGGTAGGTCCGTTCACCGAGGCTCGCCCGCGCCGGGCGGATCAACTCCTTGCGAACGAGTGCCGCGAGGGAGTCGGCAACGGCCGGCCGCAGCGCCTCCGAGGCGAGCTCGGCGACGGCTCCCTCGTAGAAGACCTTGCCGGCAACCGCGGCGCGCTCGATCACTGCACGGTCGGTAGCATCGAGCCGGTCGAGTCGCGCGGCGAGGAGCGCATGAATGGTGGGCGGCACTCGAACCGCAGAGACGTCCCCGGTTGCCGACCAGCGCCCGCCGTGCTGGACGAGCAGGCCGTCGTCGATCAGCATGGAGAGCATCTCCTCGACGAAGAGCGGATTTCCCTCGGCCGCGTCCGCGATCCGCGTCTCAGCCTCCCCGGCCAGCTCCGGCCGACCGAGGAGATTCTCGATCAGGAGAGCGCAGTCCGCATCGGAGAGCGGCTCGAGCAAGGCGGTGGTTGCGTTCAGCTTGCCGCCTCCCCAGTCAGTTCGACTGTCCAGAAGCTCCGGCCGGGCGATGCATAGGAGGAGAATCGGGGCCTCACGCGACCAGTCCGCCAGGTGCTCGATCAGATCGAGGAAGGTCGCCTCTGCCCAGTGGATGTCGTCGAGGACGAGCACCAAAGGCTGAACGCGCGCGCGGGTCTCAAAGAGCGCTTGCACAGCGGCGAAACCTTCCTCCGCACCGCTCTCGGCCTCCGCAAGACCGATCATCTCCGCCACACGCTGGGCGAGGAGCTCCGCGCCTCCTTAGCCCTCGAGGGCCGCGACGAGCTTCGCCTGCGCTTCGCCCAGCGAGTCGCCGTCTTCGAGGCCCACGGCCTCCTTGACAGCCTCGAGCAGCGGCCAGTACGTGATCCCCTCGCCATAGGGAAGGCAGCGTCCGCGTGCGATGAGCGCGATTCCGGCCACATCTCCGAGGAACTCCTGTACGAGCCGCGACTTGCCGACACCGGCGACACCCAGAACGGTGAAGAGCTGGCACGACCGGTCGCTCACGGCCTGGTCGAACGCGTCGTGCAGGCGACGACGCTCCCGGTCGCGGCCGACCATCGGCGAGACCAGACGGCTCACGTGCCCCGCGGCCGCCTCGGCGAGCCGGATCACGCTCCATGCCTCGTTCGCCGGCTCGGCAACGATCGCGTCGCGCACGAGCCGTCGCGTCGCCTCGTCGATCATGATTCCACTCGGTCGTGCCGCCTGGCCGAGGCGCGACGAGAGCGTGAGCGGCTCGCCGGTGGCGCGCAACTGAGGCGCGGACTCCGCACCGGTGACGACTTCACCGGTGCTGACGCCGATGCCGAAATCGAGCTCGAGCGGCCCTTCGGCGACGAGCGCGCTAGCGAGGTCGAGGAGTGCGTCGCGCGCTTCTGCGGCGGCTCTCACCCCTCGCAGGGCGTCGTCCTCGTGTACCGCCGGGAGCCCGAAGAGGGCGGTGACCCCGTCGCCCGTCACGGTCTCGATGCTGCCGCCGTGGCGCTTCACGGCGAGCTCGACCTCCACGAGTGCCCGGCCGATCACGTGCCGCAGCGCTTCGGGATCGAGACCTTCTTCGCGCGCCGACGCGATGGCCAGCCCCGCGACGACCGCGGTCACCGTCTTCCGCACCTCACGCATTGCGAGCCCTGTCGTGGGCTGCGGCCTGGCAGCCCGAGCAGGGAGGTCGGTTCGCGGCTGCTCCAGCAGCGGAAGCTCGAGGGCTGGATCCTGGTTCAGAACCGCCTGGTGCAGCTCGCGAAGTGTTCGACCGGGCTCGATGCCGAGCTCGTCCACGAGGCGCCGGCGCGCGTCCTGGTACGCCTCGAGCGCCTCGGCCTGACGTCCGCAGCGGTAGAGCGCCAGCATGAGCTGGGCCCGCGGCCGCTCGCGCAGCGGGTGCCCGGCCACGTGTCCCTCGAGCTCGCCGACGACCTCTGCGTGGCGGCCGAGCGCGAGGTCGGCATCGAGTCGATCCTCGAGGCAGGTCAGCCGTAGCTCCTCGAGCCGCGAGAGCTCCGCCTGAGCGAAGTCGTCGTAGGCGAGGTCGCCGAGCGGCACGCCTCGCCAGAGCGCAAGCGCTTGGCGAAGCGACGCCGCGGCCGGCTCGGGCTCGCCCTCGTCTAGGGAGCGCTTCCCGCGCTCGTGCAAGGTAGCGAAGCGCTCGATGTCGAGCTCGTCCCCGCTGAGGTCGAGCGTGTAGCCGCGCCCACGCGTTTGCAGGCGGCCGTCACCGCCGAGCGCCTTGCGCAGACGCGAGACGTGCGCCTGCAGGGACTTCGCGGCGGTCGGAGGAGGTTTGCCGGCATAGAGCTCCTCGACCAGGCGGTCCGCCGCCCTGCACGGTGTGGGGCCGGTCACCGTCTCGACTGCGGTGCCCGACGTGTTCGAGCGCGCCGTCCGTGCCCACACGAACGGCTTCGACACCCTCCCGGGCGTGTTCGAGCGTGCTGCCGCGCGTGCGCGGGCCGGCTCGGCGAGCCGGCCCGACGACCGCAGCGGCGTCCGCGGACCGGGCCTCGTCGCCTCTTCGCCGCTCACCTCGCTCTCGACCGGGCAGGGCTTTGCCTGGGGCGACGCAGCGCTCGGGGCAGGCGCGATGCTCGCGCTCTGCTGCCTGCTCGCGGCAGGCGGACTGGCGCTCACGCGTCAGCAGCGCAAGCTGGCGCTGCGCTGAGAGTCTCGAGAGCGGTGCAAGGTAGGCGCGGCGCCGGGAGGGGCTGCGCCTACCTGCGCGGGCTAGCGTCGGGCTCTGGGGCAACCGCAGAGATTGCGGCCAGCCCCGTCGGGCTCGAGTCAGTAGGAGCGGAGATCCGTGCTCTGTGCCTCGGCGGCCTCGACCGGCTCGTCGGTCTTCATGCTCAGCGCCGGATAGCGGTCCGTCAGGAGCGAGGCGTAGCCGTGCGTCTGGGCGCTGTAGTGGAGGCAGAACGCGCTGAAGTCGCGCATCCCTGCCGGTATGCGCCCGAGCGCGAGCGCGACGAACCACGCGAAGAACGCGATCACCTGCGCGACCTGCTGCAGGACGGCCGTGAGCACGAAGGCGGGGATGGCAAGCACGAGGCGGAAGCCGGTCACCCACCGGTTCTGCGGCTCCGGCGAGTC
>JBBSIG010000034.1:0-16392 GCA_038232215.1 Gaiellales bacterium
CGACTCTTGTTGCGCCGCCCATCGCGGGCGTCGCGGCCGCGGCTGCCCAGGCGGTGCCTCCGGCGGCCCCGGCGGCCGCGCCAGTCGCCCTCCCGACGCCCGTCGCCGTGCCGGTGCCTCTGCCGGCGCCTCCTGCGGCCTCGGCGGCCGCGCCTGTCGCCGTTCCTGCGCCCGCCGCCGTTCCTGCGCCCGCCGTCGTTCCTGCGCCCGCCGTCGTTCTGGCGCCCGCCGCCGTGCCGGCGCCCGAGCCCCGGATGGAACCTGCACCGGCAGCCGCGCCCGTCGCGGTCCCGGCGCCCGTGCCCGTGGCGATCGCTTCCGAGCTCGACGGAGGGAGTCCGGCGCCCGAGCCGCCCGAGCCGCCCGAGCCGGCCAAGGTCGACGCCGCTTCTGCCGCTTCCGCCGGGTCCCCGGCACCGGTAGAAGGCGCGGTCTCTTCGGCGGCTGCGCCGGCGCCGGCGCGGGTCGGGGCCCCGACCGACGCCCTGCCCGCCGCTACCGTCCCGGACGCCCCGCCGGCCCCTGCCGCCGAGGAACGGCAGGCGAGCCCGCCGCTCGCCGCGGCCGTACCCACGACCGAAGGGGCCCCAACCCGGCCGGCTCCGCTCGCCCCGGGGCCCGCAGCGCTTGGCGACCCGAGACAGCCGACGCCGCTGGCACGGGTGGTCGGTACGGACGCTCCCGCGCCCGCCGGCCGGTCCCTGCGCGCGAGCCGCGCCGTCTCGGCCGCGACCGCCCCGATCACCTCACCGGCGAAGACCGGGCGCTCCGAGCGACCAGTTTCCCCGGCGGGCGTCGCCTCCGGCCGCGGGCGCGGGACGACCGTCGCTCCCGCCGCGGCTCAGCCCGTGGCTTCGCGGGGACCGCGCCGGCTCGTGCTCGGCGCCGCGCCACGCTCGGCCGTCGGGGAGGCCTCGGCTCGGCCAGCCGGCGGTACTCGTTCCGCCGCCGTCGGGCGGGACGAGCGGCCGGGCGCTGCCTCGGCGGCCGCGTCCGTCCGCCCGAGAGCCGCCGCGCCCCGCCAGAGTGCGGAGGGGGGCGAGGCGCGCGCACAGCAGAGGCGACCGTGGCCCCCTGTCCTCGCTCTGCTCGTACTCGCGGCACTCGTGCCGGTCGCCTGCAGCTTCGTTCGGAGGCGCCGAGCCGCGAGGCCGGCGCTCGTCGAGGAGCCCCGGGGCGCTCGTATCATGTCGGCCCCGAGCGACCGCCCCGAGGAGTGCAGCCTTGCCCCGGACGACCCGAGAACGGATCCTCATCGCACCGGCGTGGCCGTACGCCTCCGGCCCGCGCCACATCGGCCACCTTGCGGGCTTCGCGGTGCCGTCCGACATCTTCGCCCGCTACCACCGCCTGCGGGGAGACGACGTGCTGATGGTGAGCGGTACCGACGAGCACGGCACGCCCGTGATGGTGGCCGCCGACGAGGAGGGCGTGTCCACTCGTGAGCTCGCCGACCGCTACAACCGCCTCATTCGCGAGGACCTCCGGGACCTCGGGATCTCGTACGACCTGTTCACCCGCACGACCACGCTCAATCACTACGCCGTCGTCCGCGACCTCTTCGAGACGCTCTACGAGGCCGGCTACCTGGTCGAGCGAACGACCGTCGGCGCGATCTCGTCCACCACCGGGCACACCCTGCCCGATCGCTACATCGAGGGCACCTGTCCGATCTGCGGGTACCCAGAGGCCCGCGGCGATCAGTGCGACAACTGTGGGAACCAGCTCGATCCCGAGGACCTGATCGAGCCGCGCTCGCGGATCGACGGCACGACACCGGTCTTCCGGGAGACCGAGCACCTCTTCCTCGACCTGCCGGCCTTCGCGGACCGCCTGGGCGCGTGGATCGAGGAGCAGCGGCACTGGCGGCCGAACGTGCGCAAGTTCGCGCTCAGCCTCGTCGCCACGTTGAAGCCACGGGCGATGACGCGCGACCTCGACTGGGGCGTCCCGATCCCCGTGGCGGGCTACGACGGTCGCGACGACAAGCGGATCTACGTCTGGTTCGACGCGGTCGTTGGGTACCTGTCGGCGAGCGTCGAGTGGGCGGCGAGCCGGGGCACTCCCGAGGCCTGGCGGGAGTGGTGGCAGAACCCCGACTCGCGTCACTCCTACTTCATGGGCAAGGACAACATCATCTTCCACACCGTCATCTGGCCGAGCATCCTGCTCGGGTACGGCGAGGGCGGCGAGCTGGGCGCCGGCCGGGGAGCCCTGCAGCTGCCGTACGACGTGGTCGCGAGCGAGTACCTGACGATGGAGGGCAAGCAGCTCAGCACGAGCCGGAACGTCGGCATCTACGTCCGGGACTACCTGGACCGCTACGACCCGGACCCGCTGCGGTACTTCCTCACCGCGGCGGGGCCGGAGACACAGGACGCGGGCTTCACCTGGGCCGAGTTCGTGCGCCGCTCGAACGACGAGCTGCTCGCGAACTGGGGCAACCTCGTCAACCGGACGCTCACGAACGCGAAGCGCAACTTCGGGGCCGTGCCGCAGCCCGGCGAGCTGACGGACGCCGACGAGGCCGTGCTCGCGTCCGTCGAGGCCGGATTCGCGAGGGTCGGCGAGCTGATCGAGAGCGCGCGCTTCAAGGCGGCCCTCGCCGAGGCCATGCGTCTGTCGACGCTCGCGAACCAGTACCTGAGCGAGCAGGCACCCTGGGCCACGCTCGAGGCGGATCGGGCGCGGGCCGGCACGGTCCTCTACGTCGCGCTGCGGTGCGTGGACAACCTGAAGCTGCTGCTGACGCCCTTCCTCCCCTTCACGAGCCAGACGCTGCACGAGCTGCTCGGCTACGACGGCTGGCTCGCGGGCCCGCTCGAGTTCCGCGAGCGCACCGAGGAGGACGGGAGCGTCCACGAGGTGCTGACCGGCGACTACGGCGGCTGGGTCGGGAGCTGGAGCCCGAGCGCCCTGCCGCCGGGGCAGACGTTGGCCGAGCCGCGGCCCCTGTTCAGGAAGCTCGACCCGAAGGCGGTCGTGGCCGCGGAGCTCGAGCGCATGCACGCCCGGTCGGACGCCGCTGCGCAGCAGTCCGTCTCGTGATCGACACGCACGCGCACCTCGACGCGTGCGCCGACGCGCCGGAGCGCCTGCTCGAGCGCGCGCTCGAGGCGGGCGTCGAGCGGGTGATCGCGATCGGCTCGGGCCTCGAGTCGTGCCGGACGGCCCTGGCGCTCGCGGAACGGCACCGGGGCGTGTTCGCCGCGCTCGGGATCCATCCGCACCAGGCGGGCGGCGAGGAGTCCGGGCGGCTCGACGAGCTGCGCGACCTGCTCTCGAGCGAGCGCGCCGTCGCGATCGGGGAGACGGGTCTCGACTTCTACCGCGACTACGCGCCCCACGACGCGCAGCGGCGCTTGCTCGAGGGTCAGCTCGAGCTCGCGGGCGAGCTCGGCAAGCCGGTCGTGATCCATTGCCGGGCCGCCGAGACCGAGACAGCGCGTGCGCTCGAGGGTCTCGGCGTCCCGGTGGTCCTGCACTGCTTCTCGGCCCCCGCGCTGCTGCCGGTCGCCCGCGAGCGGGGCTACTACGTCTCCTTCGCCGGGAACGTCACCTACGGTAGTGCCGACGAGTTGCGGGCGGCGGCGGCGGCGGTGGAGCCCGATCGGATCCTCGTCGAGACCGACTGCCCCTACCTCTCGCCGGCTCCTCGCCGGGGGCGCCCGAACGAGCCTGCGAACGTCGTCCACACGCTCCGGGCGGTCGCCGCCGCTCGCGGCGAGCTGGCGGAGGAGCTCGCCGCGCGGATCGACGCCAACGCCGCCGCCGTCTTCGCCCTCCCGTGAGTCCCCTGCCCGTCGCGCCGAAGCGCGAGCTCGGCCAGCACTTCCTCGCGGACGAGAACACGCTCGGCGTGATCGGCCGCCTGGCGGGCCTGTCGAGCACCGACGTCGTGCTCGAGGTGGGACCGGGGCTCGGGGTACTCACCCGCTTCCTCGCCGCGCGCGTCGCTCGGGTGCACGCCGTCGAGCTCGACCGGACGCTGGCCCCGCACCTCGCCGAGAGCCTGCGGGGCCTGGCGAACGTCGAGTTGCACTACGGCGACGCGCTCGCGCTCGATCTCGCCGCGCTCGCTCCCGGCGCCCGCAAGCTCGTCGCGAACCTCCCGTACAGCATCGCCACGCCGCTGATCGTCGAGAGTCTCGACGGGCTCGCCGGGCTGGAGCTGTGGTGCGTGATGGTGCAGCGCGAGGTGGCCGAGCGCCTGTTCGCGGCGCCCGGGACGCGCGCGTACGGCGCGGTCTCCGTGCTCGTTCAGCTCGTGACGGAGAAGATCGGCTCCCGTCCCGTACCGCGCTCGGTGTTCCGCCCGCCGCCGAACGTCGACTCGGCGCTCGTCGCCTTCCGCCGCACGGGCGCTCCACCCGGCTTCGGGCGCTTGAAGCGGATCGTCCAGGGTGCGTTCGCGCACCGCCGCAAGACACTGCCGAACTCGCTCGAGCTCGCGGGCGTCGCCGGGCGGGCCGAGGCGAGCGCCGCACTCGCCACGCTCGGCCGCCCGCCCGCCACGCGGGCCGAGGCGCTCTCCCCGCTCGAGCTCGCCGCGCTCGCAGACGCGCTGCCGTGACACGAGCGCCGGCAACGGCGAAGCTGAACCTCGCGCTCGTCGTCGGTGCCCGGCGCGAAGGTGGCAAGCACGAGGTCGCGACCGTCTACCAGCGGATCGCGCTCTGCGACCGCATCTCGCTCGAGCCGCGTCGGCCGTTCCGGGTGACGGGCTTCGACGGTGACACGCTCGTGAGGGCCGCCCTGGCGGCGCTCGCCGCCGAGGCGGGTGTCGAGCCGTGCTGGGAGGCTCGCATCGACAAGCGGATTCCCGTCGCCGCGGGCCTCGGAGGCGGGAGCTCCGACGCCGCGACCGCGCTCCGGCTCGGGAACGCCACGCTGGCCGACCCGCTCTCCGGCGCCCGGCTGGAGACGCTCGCCCGCGAGCTCGGCGCCGACGTACCGGCGTTCCTCCGCAACGGGCCGCAGCTCGGTGAGGAAGACGGAGGCGCTCTCACCGCGCTCGACCTCCCGCAGGACTACTGGGTCCTGCTCGTCCTGCCGCACGAGGCCGAGAAGGCGTCCACGGCCGCGGTCTACGAGGCTTTCGACGCCCGCCGCGGAGCGGAGGGCTTCGCAGCCCGCCGCGCCGCCCTCTCCGACGCGCTCGCCGCTGCTCGCGGGCCTCGGGGCCTCGCCGGCCTCCCTCCGAACGATCTCGCGTCCTCGCCGCTCGCCGACGAGCTCCGCTCGCTCGGGGCGTTTCGCGCGGACGTCTCCGGCGCCGGTCCGACCGTCTACGCGCTGTTCGGCACGCGCGCCGCGGCGAGGGAGGCCGGACGCCGCCTGAGGCCCCGCGGGCGTATCTGGCTGACGGTTCCTGCGTGGTACGTTTGACGCATGGTGCTCGGTAGGTCGGTGCTTGGCCACAGCGAGGTGCTCGACCACGGAACGACCCGCTCCGGTCGCTGGCTGCGCGCGCGCCGGGTGCGATTCGCCGCGTGGATCGCGCTCCTCGAGGGGCTGCTCGTGGTCGTGCACGTCCTCCCGCGTCTCCCCGTCTTCGCGGTGGCCGCGATCGCCATCATCGTCTACCTCTGGGTCGGACGGGGAGCCCGGTCGGACACGCTCCGCCAGGCGAGCTGGATCGCCGCGGCCTCTCAGGCCCTCGCCGTCCTCGTCCCGGTCCTGCTGATCGTCGTCACCTGGGCTGCCGTCACGGCCGTCGTGATCCTCGCGGTCGTCGCGTTGATCGCGCTCTTCGCCGACAAGCGGTAGCCTGGGGCGCGAGCTCGGAGCTCCGGCTGCACTCGACGGCGCCTGTCCGTCCGCCCGGCGCCCGCCCGGCTCTCGCCTATACTCGGAGCCCCTGATGGGGCGTAGCCAAGCGGTAAGGCAGCGGGTTTTGGTCCCGCGATCCCAGGTTCGAATCCTGGCGCCCCAGCCATCTCGACCCATCCTCTCGTGAGCGACCTCGCAGCGGTGGTCATGGCCGGCGGCCTCGGTACGCGCATGCGCTCGACGACGCCGAAGCATCTGCACCCCGTGCTCGGCCGGCGCATGGTCGACTGGGTGCTCGAGGCGGTTCGCCCCCTCGGTCCCGAGCCCCTCGTGGTGGTCGCCTCGCCCGCGAGCGCGGACGAGTTCGAGGGGGTGGAGGTGGCCGTGCAGCACCGGCCGCTCGGCACCGGAGACGCCGTTCGTGTCGCCCGGCCCGCGCTCGAGGGCCGGGCGCGGGATCTGCTCGTGCTCCCGGGCGACACGCCCCTCCTGAGCGAGGACCTGCTCACAGCACTCCTGGCGACCCATCGAGCCATGGGCGCGGCGGCCACCGTCCTCTCGTTCGAGCCGCCGGACCCACGCAGCTATGGCCGGATCGTGCGGGACGAGCGGGGGCACCTGCGAACGATCGTCGAGGCGGCCGACGCCGGCGAGGACGAGCTCCGTATTCGGGAGTGCAACTCGTCCATCTACGTGTTCGCCGCGGAGCAGCTCTGGCCGGCGCTCGAGGGCCTCGAGCCGGCGAACGCTCAGGGCGAGCTCTATCTCACGGACGCAGTGCGCCGCCTCGTCGACCGCGGGCAGCCGGTGACCGTGCACGAGGCTCTCGATCCCGGCGAGGCCGAGGGCGTGAACACGCGAGCGGAGCTGGCCGCCGCCGCGGCCGTGCTGCGCGCGCGTGTGAACGAGCGGCACATGCTCGCCGGAGTCACGGTCGTGGATCCGGGCTCGACGTGGATCGAGCCCACGGTCGAGCTCGAGCGGGACGCGGTCGTGCATCCATTCACCGTGCTGCGCGGGCGGACGCGCGTGGCGGCGGGTGCCGAGATCGGTCCGCACGCCGTCGCGCTCGACGCGGAGGTGGGCGCCGGAGCCCTCGTCGGGCCGTTCTGCTACCTGAGGCCGGGCACCGTGCTCGAGGCGCGCGCGAAAGCGGGGACGTTCGTCGAGCTGAAGAACACGCGGGTGGGGGAGGGGACGAAGGTTCCGCACCTCTCGTATCTCGGGGACGCCGAGGTGGGGCCCGACACGAACGTCGCGGCGGGCAACATCACCGTGAACTTCTCCCACCGCCCCGGGAGGCCGAAGGGGCGGACGACGATCGGCCGCAACGTCAGGACGGGCGTGCAGAATGCGTTCGTCGCTCCCGTCGAGATCGGCGACGATGTGTGGATCGCGGCGGGGTCGGTGATCACGGAGGACGTCCCGCCGGGAGCGCTTGCCGGCTTCCCCCCGCGCCAGGTCAACAAAGAGGGCTATGCCGACCGACACCGGAACGACTGAGGCGCCGACGCGGCTCCCCGGGCTCGAGGTCGCGACCGTCGAGCCGGAGCTGAAGCCGGAGCACTGGCTCGAGCGCGCGCCGCAACGGCGGCTGATGGTCTTCTCGGGGCGCTCGAATCCGGACCTCGCGACCAGGATCACTGCCAGGCTCGGCGTCGAGCTCGGCGAGGTCACGCTGAAGACGTTCGCGATGGACGAGACGTACTGCCGCTACGAGGAGTCGATCCGGGGAGCCGATCTCTTCATCGTCCAGACGGGGTGCCCGCCCGTCGACCGCAACCTGATGGAGCTCTTCATCATGATCCAGTCGGCGAAGCTCGCCTCGGCCAAGCGCATCACCGCCGTCGTGCCGTGGTTCCCCTACTCGCGTCAGGACAAGAAGTCGGCGCCGCGCGAGCCGATCACGGCGAAGCTCATCGCGGACTTCCTGCAGAGCGCCGGCGCCGACCGGGTCCTCACGATGGACCTGCACGCCGGTCAGATCCAGGGGTTCTTCTCGATCCCCGTCGACCACATGACGGCGCTGCCGCTCTTCGTCCAGTACTACCGCGACAAGGGTCTGTACGGCGAGAACGTCGTCTCGGTCGCGCCCGACCCCGGGCGCTCGAAGATGGCTGCGCGCTTCGGCCAGATGCTCGACGCCGACCTCGCGATCATGAACAAGAGCCGGCCGGAGCACGACCGCGCGACGGTGAGCGAGGTGATCGGGCGCGTCCGCGGCAAGGTGGCGATCATGAGCGACGACATCTACGCCACGGGCGGAACGCTGATCGCCGGCGCGCGGGCGCTCAAGGAAGCGGGCGCCGCCGACGTGTACGCCTGCGCGACGCACGGGCTCTTCTCGGGCGACGCGTTCGAGCGCCTGCCGGACTGCGACCTGACCGAGGTGACCGTCACCGACACGGTGCCGATCGATCCGCTGCGGAAGCCCGACAACGTGCAGGTGCTGACCGTCTCCGGAATCCTCGCCGAGACGATCCACAACGTCTTCGCCGACGACTCCGTCTCGGCCATCTTCCAGGGCGAGAACCAGCTCTTCTGAGCTACTTCCCCCGGAGAAACGATTACGGCGAGGGCGAAGCGGGTCAGCGGGGGAAGTAGCTTGGTTTGCAGGCTGCGCCTTTGCCAGCTGCACGCAGCTTTCCGAGCCTCGGGCGAGTCTCAAAAGGCGAAGCCTCTGCTTCAAGCTCCTTCCCCCGCCGGTTCCGCCACGGCCTGCCGACCGCGTGTATCCGGGGGAAGGAGCTACACTTCCGCGCCGTGGCGGGCGAGAGAGTCAAGCTCGAGGTGCAGGAGCGCGAGTCGCAGGGCTCCGGCGCGGCACGGCGCCTGCGGCGCGACGGCCTCGTACCAGGCGTCCTTTACGGGCGCGGCAAGAAGCCGCACGCGATCTGCGTGCCCGAGCGGGAGCTCCGCCGCGTCCTGACCGGGCCCGCCGGCCTGCACGCGATCCTCGACGTCGTGCTCGCCGGACAGAAGACGACGCACCCGTCGATCCTCAAGGAGTACCAGCAGGATCCGCTCCGCGGTCGTCTCGTCCACGTCGACCTGCACGAGGTTCGGCTCGACCAGCCGATCCACGCGCAGGTGACCGTGCAGCTGGTCGGAGAGCCGGCCGGGGTCAAGGAAGGCGGCGTGCTCTCTCAGGTCTCGCGCGAGGTCAACGTGGAGGCGCTGCCGATGGAGATTCCCGAGCACCTGGAGCTGGACGTGAGCGGGATGGCGATCGGAGACACGCTGCGGCTCGCCGACCTCGCCGTTCGCGACGGCGTCGTCTTCCTCGACGATCCGGAGGAGACCGTGCTCGCCACGGTGACGCCGCCGACGGTCGAGGTCGAGCCCGAGCCGGAGGAGGGCGAGCTCGAGGAGGGCGTCGTCCCCGAGGGCGACGAGACTCCCGAGGGTGCTGCCGACACGGGCGGCCAGGGCGGAGACGCGGGCCCCGACGGCGAGTCCGGCGCCGGCTCCTAGGAGCCCGTGCGCCTGCTCAGGCGCAGGGGCGAGACCGCCTCGACGCTCGATCTGCTCGTCGTCGGGCTGGGAAACCCCGGTCGCGAGTACGAGCGGCACCGGCACAACGTGGGCTGGATGGTTCTCGACGAGGTCGGGCGCCGGCACGGCGCCGGCTGGAAGGGCAAGTTCTCGGGGCGCGTGGCCGAGGTGCGGATCGAGGGCCACCGAGCCGCCCTGCTGAAGCCCGAGACGTTCATGAACGAGTCGGGTCGCGCGGTGCGTGCGGCGGCGAGCTTCTTCAAGGTCGAGCCCGACTCGATTCTCGTCGTCCACGACGAGATCGACCTCCCGCCCGGGAGGCTGCAGGCCCGGCTTGGCGGCGGCCTCGCCGGCCACAATGGTCTGCGCTCGATCGCGGCGCACCTGAAGACCCGGGACTTCCTGCGCCTGCGCGTCGGCGTCGGCCGCCCGGGCCGGGGTGATCCGCGCTCACCCGCGGACTACGTGCTCTCGAGCTTCGACCCTGCGGACGACCCGGACGGCCTGGTCGCTCGGGCTGCGGACGCAGTCGAGGCGCTCGACGCGGAGGGCCTGGAGCGGGCTCAGGCCCGCTTCAATTGACGCGCTCTCGGCACGATCCCGGCACCCACGGAGCGGGGTCGGGCGCGTATCGTCGTCACCCCGTGGGTGGGTGGGGGCTAGGGATGGAGTAGCGGCCGCCCGCGAGCCGCCCGAGCACGTCCTCTCACGGAACGGCACGCCCGCCGCCGGGCCGCACGGCGCCAGCTCAGGTCCGGCGACTACGATGACCGGCGCCGAAACGCCGTTTCGCCCTCTCGCCATGGACCGCCCGATCCTGCATGCGCTCAGCCGCGAGCTCGCCGAGCACGAGCGCCTGCGCGCGTTCGCCGTGCTCCTCGCCGCCGGCGGCGCGCCGCCGAGAGCCCGCGTCTCCGAGCCGGCCCTTCCGCTCGTGCTCGCGGCGCTCCACGAGCAGCTCGGCCGCGCGCTCGTCCTACTCGCCCCGGAGGACGCCGACGCCCGGGACGCCGCGGAGGCAGCCGGCTGGTTCGCCGGCGAGGAGCGGGTGGCCTTCCTGCCGAGCCGGGGAGTGCGCCCCGACTCGGGGCTCGAGCCGCCCCCGCATCTCGTCGGGGAGCGGGCCCGCGCCCTCGACGTCCTGGCGGCGGGCGGGCTCGTGTGCGTCTCCGCCTCGGCGCTCGCCGAGCCCGTGCCTCCCGAGTCGGCTCGCCCCCGCCCGCTGCGGCTCCAGGTCGGCGACGAGCTGGGAATCGGCGCGCTGACCGAGGCGTTCGCCCTCGCCGGCTACGAGCGGGTCGAGCGGGCGGACGAGCGGGGACGGTTCGCCGTCCGCGGCGGCATCGTGGACGTCTTCCCGACGACCGGCCGGGAGCCGTTGCGGGTGGAGTTCTTCGGCGACGAGATCGAGGCCATCCGCGCTTTCTCGCCCTTCACGCAGCGGGCGTTGCACCCGGTTCCGCACGCCGTCGTCTACGCGGCCGCCGAGCGCCGTCTCGACCTCGTGGAGCCGTCTCTCGCAGACGACGACGAGCCGAGGCCGCCGGCGGACGACCTGGTCGCGATCCTCCCGGCGGGGCCCGACCTCGTCTGGCAGCCGGAGGAGGTGCGCAAGGTCTGGCGCGAGGAGCTCGGCGCCGAGCTGCCGCTCGGCTCCCCGGCGGAGCTCGATCCTCTTCCGTCGGGCCAGCCCTTCGCCTTCGAGGCTCAGCGCCCGGCACTCGCCGCCCGGGGTCTCGCCGAGGCGGAGAACGAGCTGAGCGCCTTCGTGCGCGCCGGGCAGCGGGTGGTCGTCGCCTTCGCACACCGCGGCGAGGCGCTGCGGACCCAGAACCTGCTGCGCCGGATCGAGGCGGGCGTGCTGGAGGCAGACGAGCTGCCGCGCGAGGCGGAGCTCCTGTTCGCGGTCGCGCCCGCCAGGCGCGGCTTCGTCTGGCGGGAGCTCGGGCTCGTGCTCCTGCCCGACACGCAGGTGTTCCGCAAGCGCCCGCCGCGAACGGATGCCCGCCTCGGCCGCGCTCTGCAGTCCTTCGCGGATCTTCGGACCGGCGACCACGTCGTCCACGAGGACCACGGCGTGGGCAAGCTGCTCGGCTTCGAGACGAAGGAGGTCGGTGGCGTCACGCGCGACTACCTGTTCGTCGGCTTCCGGGGGGAGGACCGGCTCTACGTGCCGCACGAGCAGCTCGGTAAGGTCTCGCGCTACGTCGGGGCCGACGCGTCGGCGCCCGCGCTCTCCAAGCTCGGCGGCAAGGCCTGGCAGCTCCTGAAGAGTCGCGCGCGCGAGAGCGTGCGGGAGCTCGCCGGGGAGCTGATCGCGCTCTACGCGCAGCGGCAGGCCGCCCTGGGCCTCGCCTACACGCTCTCCGGCGAGTGGCTCGAGCGCCTGGAGGCCGAGTTCCCCTACCGCGAGACCGACGACCAGCTGCGCGCGATCGAGGCCGTCAAGGCGGACCTCGAGGCGCCTCGGCCGATGGACCGTCTCGTCTGCGGCGACGTCGGGTTCGGCAAGACGGAGGTCGCCGTGCGGGCGGCCTTCGGCGTCGCGGTGAACGAGCGGCAGGTGCTCTTCCTGGCGCCCACCACGATTCTCGCCGAGCAGCACTGGAACACGTTCAGGGAGCGCTACCGCGACTTCCCGCTCAGGGTCGAGATGGTCTCGAGGTTCCGCAAGCCCGCCGACGTGAAGGCGGTGCTCCGCGACTTCTCCGCCGGCAAGGTGGACGTGCTCATCGGCACCCACCGGATTCTCTCGCGCGACGTGATCCCGAAGGAGCTCGGGCTCGTGATCCTCGACGAGGAGCAGCGCTTCGGCGTGGCGCAGAAGGAGCTCCTGCGTGCGCTGCGGCTCGAGGTGGACGTGCTCACGCTGTCCGCGACCCCCATCCCCCGCACACTGCACATGTCGCTCGCGGGTCTGCGGGACATCTCGGTGATCGAGACGCCCCCGCAGGGGCGGCGACCGATTCGCACGACGGTCGGAGAGTACGACGAGGAGCTGGTCAAGCTCGCGCTCGAGCGCGAGCACGCTCGCGGCGGCCAGAGCTTCTACCTGCACAACCGGGTCGAGACGATCGAGGAGGCGGCCGAGAAGCTGCGGCAGCTCTGCCCGCGACTGCGCTTCGTCGTCGCCCACGGAAAGATGCGGGAGCGAGAGCTCGAGGAGCGGATGCACGCCTTCCTGCGCGGGGACGCCGACGTGCTCGTGTCGACCACCATCATCGAGTCCGGGCTCGACATCCCGCAGGCGAACACGCTCGTGATCGAGCGGGCAGACGCACTCGGGCTCGCGCAGCTCTACCAGATCCGCGGACGCGTGGGGCGGTCGGATCAGACGGCCCACGCGTACCTCTTCTACCCGGAGGCGAGCGAGCTCTCGCCGGAGGCACGCGCCCGGCTCGCCACGCTCGCCGACCACACGGAGCTCGGTGCCGGCTTCGCGATCGCCATGCGCGACCTCGAGATCCGCGGCGCGGGCGACCTGCTCGGCGCCGAGCAGTCCGGGCACGTGGCGGCGCTCGGCTTCGAGCTCTACGTCGAGCTCCTCGGGCAGGCGGTCGCGGAGCTCTCGGGCGAGCGCCGCGTCGCCGCGCGCCCCGTTCGGGTCGACGCGAGGATCGACGCCTACGTGCCCGCCGAGTACATCGGCTCCGAGGCGCTCAAGATCGACCTGCACCGCAGGCTGGCGCTGACGGAGTCGGAGGACGAGCTGCGCGAGCTCCAGGCCTCGACGCAGGAGCGCTACGGGCCGCTCCCCGAGCCCGTCGAGAGCCTGTTCGCGATCCAGGAGGCGAAGCTGAAGCTCGCGCGCGCGGGCGCCGACTACCTCGTCTTCCGTGGCGGGCGCGCGACCGTGGGCCGCTTCGTCCTCGGCTCCGGCGAGCTGCGCGAGCTCAGGAGCCGTGCCGAGACGGCCGTCTACACGAGCGCGCAGGGAGAGGTCAGCCTTCGAGGCGACAGCTTCTCGGGAGCGGTCGGCCTCGTCGATGCTATACTCGACGCGCGCCGGGCAGCGTGACGAAACCGCTGCAACTGGTGCTGTTTTTATGCTAAAGCCTCGGGTCTACCTCGCGTGTGCATCGGCTCTTGCCCTGCTGGCGGCCGGGTGCGGCGGCGGCGGGGATACGAAGGTCGGCGCCGATTCCGTCGCCAACGTGGGCGGCACGCAGATCACGAAGACGAAGTTCGACCAGACGCTCGAGACCGCGCGGCGGGCGTACAAGTCGAACGGGCGCCCGTTTCCGAAGGCGGGCACCCCGGAGTACCAGTCGATCAAGGCTCAGGCCGTTCAGTACCTCGTCCAGCTCGAGGAGAACAAGCAGCAGGCCGACGATCTGGGCGTCGAGGTCACCGACGAGCAGGTGAACGCCCGCCTCGCGTCGATCAAGAAGAAGAACTTCGGAGGGAACGAGGCGCAGTACCGGACGGCGATCCAGAAAGCGGGGTTCACCGATGCCAGGGTGCGCGAGAGCGTGAGATCGCAACTCGTCTCCGAGGGCATCGTGAAAAAGGTGACGAAGGACGTCAAGGTCACCGACAAGGACGTCGAGGCCTACTACAACTCGCACAAGGAGCAGTACGGGACGCCCGCCTCCCGCGACGTCCGCCACATTCTCGTCTCGAGCAAGCCGCTCGCGGACAAGCTGTACGCGCAGCTCCAGGACGGGGCGAGCTTCGCCGCTCTCGCGCGCAAGTACTCGAAGGATCCGGGCTCGAAGGCGCTCGGGGGGAAGCTCACCGTCTCGCGCGGCCAGACGCTCCCGCAGTTCGACAAGGTCGCCTTCGGCGGCGCGAAGGACGCGATCTCGCGACCGGTCAAGACCCAGTACGGCTGGCACATCGTCGAGCCCCTGTCTGAGATCCGCCCGGCGAAGACGACCCCCCTCGCCAAGGTCAAGGATTCCATTCGCCAGCAGCTCCTGCAGGACAAGCGCAACGACGTGATGGCGAAATGGTCCGAGTCGACGAAGAAGGACTACGCGGACAAGATCGACTACGCGGTCGGCTATGCGCCACCGCCGACCGCGACCACCGGCACCTCGACCTCGCAGTAGTTGGCCTCGAGCCCGGTGGGTCTGGCCGAGGCGCTGCTCGAGCTGCAGAGCCTCACGGCGCAGCTTCGCCGGGAGTGCCCGTGGGACCGCGAGCAGACCGCCCGCTCGATCGTTCCGCACACGGTCGAGGAGGCGTACGAGGTGGCCGACGCGGCCGGCGCCGGCGACGCCGCCAAGCTGCTCGACGAGCTCGGCGATCTGCTCTTCCAGACCTTCGTCCTCGCGCTGACGCTCGAGGAGAGCGGCGACGGCGATCTGGAGGGGATCGCCCGAGGGGTGCACGCGAAGCTCGTGCGGCGCCATCCCCACGTCTTCGCTGCGCCCGACGAGCTGCGCTCGGCCGGCGAGGTGAAGGCCCGCTGGGAGGAGCTCAAGCGGCTCCAGGAGGGGCGGGCAGGGATCTTCCACGACGTCCCCGAGACGCTCCCCGCACTCCTGCTCGCGCGCAAGGTGCAGCGCCGCGCCGTCGCGGTCGGGTTCGACTACCCGGACGTGGCCGGGGCCCTCGACGATCTCGACGACGAGCTGCGCGAGCTGAGGGAGGCGATCGCCGACGCCGGTGAGCCTCCGCCGGAGCGCGAGGCCGACGCGCACGTCCTCTCGGAGGTCGGCGACGTACTCTTCGCGGCCGTGAACGTCGCTCGCCGGGTGAACGTCGATCCCGAGCTGGCGCTGCGTGCGAGCAGCCGCCGGTTCGTGCGCCGCGTGGAGGACGCGGAGCGGCTGGCCGGAGCAGAGGGACGTCGCTTCGGCTCGCTGCCCCTCGAGGAGCAGGACGCCTACTTCGACCGCGCGAAGGAGGCGGGCGCGTGAGCCGCGCGATCGCGTCCTTTCGGGCCCGCCAGATCCTCGACTCTCGCGGAAACCCGACGGTCGAGGTCGACGTGACGCTCGAGTCGGGCGCCCGTGGTCGGGCGGCGGTGCCCTCCGGCGCGTCCACGGGCAGGTTCGAGGCCGTCGAGCTCCGAGACGGGGACGCGCGCGCGTATGGCGGTAAGGGGGTGCTGGAAGCGGTCCGGAGCGTGGAGGCCGAGATCGGGCCGGCGCTCACGGGGATGGACGCGGAGGATCAGCGAGCGGTCGACGCGGCGCTCGTCGCCCTGGACGGGACGCAGAACAAGGGCCGTCTCGGCGCGAACGCGCTGCTCGGGTGCTCGCTCGCGATCGCGAAGGCTGCCGCGGCCGACGCCGGGCTGCCGCTCTACCGGTGGATCGGCGGGGCGAACGCGCACGTGCTCCCCGTTCCCATGCTGAACGTCGTCAACGGGGGTGCCCACGCGCAGAACTCGCTCGATCTGCAGGAGTTCATGATCGTCCCCGCCGGCGCCGAGAGCTTCGCCGAGGCGCTTCGCATAGCCGCCGAGGTGTTCCACTCGCTGCGGGACGTGCTCCACGAGCGTGGGCTCGCGACCGGCGTGGGCGACGAGGGCGGCTTCGCCCCCGATCTCCCCTCGAGCGAGGCGGCGATCGAGGCCGTGCTCGAGGCGGCCGAGCGAGCCGGGCACCGCGAGCGGGTCGGGATCGCGCTCGACCCGGCCTCGACCGAGTTGCTGCGCTCCGGCGGCTACCACCTCGAAGGCGAGGGTCGGATCCTCGGCGCCGACGAGCTGATCGACTTCTACCGGTCGCTCGCGGAGCGCTTTCCGGTGATCTCGATCGAGGACGGCCTCGGCGAGGAGGAATGGGGGGCCTGGCGCGCGCTGACCGAGCGGCTCGGAGATCGCGTGCAGCTCGTCGGCGACGATCTCTTCGTCACGAGCGTCGAGCGCTTGCGGCGCGGAATCGACGAGGGGGTCGCGAACGCGATCCTCGTCAAGGTGAACCAGATCGGGACGCTCACCGAGACGCTCGACGCGATCGAGCTCGCGCGCACGAGCGGATTCGCGGCGGTGATCTCCCACCGCTCCGGGGAGACCGAGGACACGACGATCGCGGATCTCGCGGTGGCGACGAACGCCGGTCAGATCAAGACGGGCGCGCCGTCGAGGACGGATCGGGTCGCGAAGTACAACCAGCTGCTCCGGATCGAGGAGGAGCTCGGGCCGGCGGCCGTGTACCCGGGCTGGGACGC
>JBBSIG010000035.1:0-16222 GCA_038232215.1 Gaiellales bacterium
AGCGGCGGGCAGGGCGTCGGTCGGGGCCCCGACCCGCGCCGGCGCCGGCGCAGCCGCCGAAGAGACCGCGCCTTCTACCGGTGCCGGGGACCCGGCGGAAGCGGCGGAAGCGGCGTCGACCTTGGCCGGCTCGGGCGGCTCTGGCGCCGGACTCCCTCCGTCGAGCACGGAAGCGATCGCCACGTGCACGGGCGCCGGGACCGCGACGGGCGCGGCTGCCGGTGCAGGTTCCATCCGGGGCTCGGGCGCCGGCACGGCGGCGGGCGCCGGAACGACGGCGGGCGCAGGAACGGCGGGGGGCGCCGGCACGGCGACAGGCGCGGCCGCCGAGGCCGCAGGAGGCGCCGGCAGAGGCACCGGCACGGCGACGGGCGTCGGGAGGGCGACAGGCGCGGCCGCCGGGGCCGCCGGAGGCACCGCCTCGGCAGCCGCGGCCGCGACGCCCGCGATGGGCGGCGCAACAAGAGTCGCCACGCCGCTCCCGACCGGAGCGGCAGGGGCGGAGGCGACTGGTCGGGCGACCGAAGCCGCCGGAGGCTGCGGGGCCGGCTCGGGCTCGGAGCGCGGGGGCAGGAGCGAGAGCGGGTCGAGAAACCCCTCCGAGAGGGAGGTCACGCGCACGCCGAGGTGGACGTAGGGCTCGTCTCCCTCCGGCGTCCCGGTGGGGCCGACCGTCCCCACCGTCTCGCCCTCCCCCACGACGGCGCCCTCCGCCGCCAGCCGCGAGCCGAGGTGCACGAGCGTGACGGAGAGACCGTCCGGCGTCTCGACCGTCAGCGCCTCTCCGCCCGTGGGCACGGTCCCCGAGAACGACACGCGGCCGGCCGCGGGCGCGCGCACGGCGGTCCCGCTCGCGCCCGAGACGTCGATGCCCCGGTGCAGGCCGGCCGCGTACGGGTCCGCGCCGAAGACGAACTGGCGCACGACCGTGCCTTCGACCGGCCAGGTCCAGGCGCGTGCTGCTGGAGCGGTCGCGCAGAGCAGGACGAGAGTCAGGATGGCGAGTCGCCGCATGTGGAGCACCTCTGTTGTCAGATGGGAGAACGACAAGCACGGTAGCGGGCGGGCTCTCCGTTGTCAACCTCGACTACAGAGAGCGCCGGTAGAGCGCGTTTCGCGAGGCGCCGCTCAGCTGCGCCACGAGCTCGGCGGCGCGCCTCCGCGAGGCACCGAGCTCGACGAGCTCGCTCACCGCCGCAATCGCCGCGGCTTCGCCGGCACCCACCGGAGCCGCGCCCCGCACCCCCCCGAGAACGAGGGTCACCTCGCCTCGCGGAGGTTCACCGAAGTGCTCGGCGAGCTCCGCGGCGCTCCCGCGCACGACCTCCTCGAACCGCTTGGTCAGCTCGCGGCACACGGCGACCGCTCGCTCGGGAGACGCCCGGGCGAGGCTGCGGAGCGTGCGCGGGAGCCGCCTCGGCGACTCGAACGCGACCGCGGGGTGCGACCAGCCCGCGAGCTCGCGCCACAGCGCGTCGAGAGCCCCCGGCTCGCGCGGCAGGTAGCCGAGGAACGTGTAGCGGGCACCGGCGAGCCCACTCACGACGAGCGCCGTCTCGATCGCCGAGGGCCCCGGCAGGACGCTGACCGGGACCTGGACGGCGAGGGCGGCGCCCACGAGCCGCCCTCCCGGATCGTTGAGCACCGGCAGGCCGGCGTCGCTCACGAGCGCGATCCTCGCTCCCTCGCGGAGGCGGGGCAGGAGCTCTGCCGTCCTCGCCGCCTCGTTGTGCTCGTGCAGGCTCAGGAGCGGGGTCCCGATGCCGTGACGAGCGAGCAGCACGCGCGTCCGCCTCGTGTCCTCACAGAGCACGAGCTCGGCCTCGCGAAGCTCCGCGAGCACCCGCAGGGTGACGTCCTCGAGGTTCCCGATCGGCGTCGCGCAGACCGCGAGCGGCACGCCGCTCAGCTCGCCGCGTCGAGCGCCTCGAACGCGACCAGCCCCGCGCCGACGAGGCCCGCCTCGGCGCCGAGCTCGGCCCGCACCACCCGCACGAGGTCGCGCCCGGGCGGCAGGGCCTCCTCGCGCATCTGCGCCCGCGCAGGCTCGAGCACGAGGTCGCCGGCTGCCGCGAACCCTCCGCCGATCACGACCAGCTCGGGGTTGAAGACGTTCACGAGGCTCCCGATCCCCGAGCCCAGCCTGCGCCCGAGCTCGCGGAGGATCTCCGTCGCCCGCTCGTCTCCTGCTCGCGCGCGCTCGACCAGCCCGTGCGCGTCCACGTCGGGGCCGAACGCCTCCTGTGCGGCCTCGCTCGCCGCATGGCCGGACGCGAGGGCCTCCAGATGGCCGTGCCCGGTGCAGGTGCCCTGGCACGGCGGGCCGTCGTGCTGGATGACGATGTGACCGAGCTCGGCACCGGCGCCGACGGAGCCTCGAAACGGCCGTCCGTCGAGAATCAGCCCTCCGCCGACACCCGTTCCGAGAGTCAGCATGACCAGGTGGCGCGTGCCCTTGCCGGCGCCCACCGTCCACTCGGCGATCGTCGCCGCGTTCGCGTCGTTGTCGATCCCGACGGGAAGCCCGAAGCGCTCGGACATCCTGGCGCGGAACTCGAGCCCGGCGAGCGGGATGTTGACGGACGACACGGCGGTCCCCGTCCGCTGGTCGATCGTGGAAGGAATGCCGAAGCCGAGGGCCGCGACGTCGTTCTCGAGCAGCTCCTCCACCGCTCCGTCGAGTCCGTCGAGCAGCTCCCGCTGAGACGCGGTCGGGGTGGGGGTCTCGTGTCGGCGCTCGACCGTGCCGTCCCGGTGGACGAGGCCCGCGAGGATCTTCGTGCCGCCCAGGTCGACGCCGATGACGCGGTTTGCCTTCACGCCGGCGGCTACCATACCCCGCCGGATGCCCGAGGTAGAGAAGCCGTACCGCGTCTACCGGGGCGGGCGCGCGCGCGGCAAGGTGCCGCTACGCAGCACCTCCGCCCCCGAGTCGCGGAGGGCGTCCGAGGACGGTTTCCGCCCGCCGGACACCGGCGCCGCGAAGCCGCGCTCCAGGCGGCGGCGGGGACGCTGGATCTCGGGCGCGCTCGTGCTCCTCCTCCTGGCGCTCGTGGCCTGGGGCGTGACGAGCTACCTGGCCTTCCGGAAGGGCGTCCAGGCCGCGAACGCCCGGCTCGCGCCCGAGGTCGTGCACGCCCTGAACGCCCAGGACGGCCTGCTCCTCTCGAAGCCGACCAACGTGCTCCTGCTCGGCATCGACCATGCCGCGACGGCCGTCCGCAGCGGCAACCGCCACTCCGACTCGATCATGCTCGTCCACACCGACCCGCGCCTGCACCGGATCGCGTTCCTCTCGATTCCGCGCGACCTGCGCGTCCCGATCCCGGGCCACGGCGAGGGCAAGATCAACGCCGCCTACCAGATCGGTGGCCCTCTCCTCGCGATCAGGACCGTGCGCGCGTTCACCGGACTACCCGTGAACCACGTGGCGATCCTCGACTTCGGGAGCTTCCGCGACCTGATCGACGAGCTCGGCGGGATCACGATCGACGTGCCGAAGCCGATCCTCTCCAACCCGTTCGATTGCCCGTACACCCAGGCGCGCTGCACGACGTGGCCGGGCTGGCGCTTCGCGAAGGGGCGCCAGCACGTGGACGGCCGGCGCGCGCTCGTCTACTCGCGCATCCGCGAGAACCGGCTCGACCCCTCCGAGAGCGACGTCACGCGCGGAGAGCGTCAGCAGCGTGTGCTGCAGGCGGTCGCGGGCCGGCTCGTCAGCCCTTCGACCCTGGTCAGGCTCCCCACCGTCGGGGCCGACCTGATGCGCCCCCTCGCCACGGACCTCTCGGCGGGCCAGTTCCTCCAGCTCGGCTGGGTCAAGTTCCGCTCGCCCTCCGGGCGCGCGCTCCACTGCCGCCTGGGCGGCGAGGCCGGCTTCTACGGCGGCCAGTCCGTGATCGTGCCCTCCGAGGAGAACTTCACCGTCATCCGGCAGGTGCTCGGCGACACGGCGCCGCAGCCGCCGCGCCCCGGCTCCGGCCCGTACGGGCCGGGCTGCGTGACCGGTAGCCGCTCCCTCTCGCGGTAAGGGCGCTCGGTGGGGATTCTCGCCTGGGCTTTGTTCGGGCTGCTCGCCGGGGCGGTCGCTCGCCTGGTCGTGCCGGGACGGCAGCGGATCGGCTGCCTGGCCACGATCGCCGTCGGGGTCGTCGGCGCGCTCATCGGCGGCCTCATCGGCCAGGTCGTGCTCGGGCACGAGGTCGAGTTCCGCTTCGACCTCGGGCCGTTCGCGCTGGCGGTCGCGGGCTCCGTCGTGCTCCTGCTCGCGCTCCGGGCCCTCGGACGCCGGCGCTGACAGACCCCTCGAGCAGGCGACCTCTCTACGCCTGCGCGGGCTTCTTCTCGACCTTGTCTCCCTTGTCGCCCTTGTCGCCGCCGGAGTCGGACGAGCTCTCGCCCGCGGACTCGCCGTCGCGAGAGGCCTTGCGCGAGGCGCGGCCGTAGTCGGTCGAGTAGAACCCGGAGCCCTTGTAGTGCACCGCGACCGGGTAGAGAACCCGTTCGAGCGGACCTTCTCCGCACACCTCGCACGTCGCAGGCGACGGCTCGCTCATCCCGTGGAAGCGCTCGAAAACGTGCCCGTTCGGACAACGATACTCGTAGATCGGCATGCCGGATTAGGCTAGCAGCGAGACCCGCCGCCCCTTGACCGAATCCGCCTCCACCAGCTCGGGAGTCCTGAGCGAGCGCCCCCTGCCGGCGACGACCGGGCCGCAGGAGCGCGCCCGCGCGGCGGTCGCCGGGCTCGCCGCCTCGGTGTTCGCGCTCGGCCTGGGCGCCTGCACCCTCGCCGTGGCCGTCTTCGTCGTCGTGCAGCGCGGCGCCTGGCCACCGCACGAGGACGAGACGCTCGCGCTCTTCGTCGGGCGCGGCTCGCTCGGAAGCGTGCTCGACATCGTGACCGGCGAGCGGGGCGGCGCGCCGCTCCACTTCCTGCTCGCCTGGGCAGTCGCGCACGCCGGGGGCGGTCTGCCCGAGCTGCGCCTCCTCTCCGGCCTCTTCGCCGTCGCGAGCGTGCCGGTTCTCGGCCTGCTCGTCGCGAGGATCACCGACCGGCTGACCGGCCTCGTCGCGACCGCGCTCGCCTCCGCGAGCTGGGTGCTCCTCTTCCACGGCATCTACGGCCGCATGTACAGCCTCTTCCTGTTCACGAGCGCGCTGTCGTACCTGGCGCTGCTGGCAGCGCTCGAGCGCGGCGGCCGCCGTCGCTTCGCGCTGTGGGGGATCGCGGCGCTCGCCACGGTCGGCACGCATCCCTACGGGGCGCTCGTCCTCGGCTCACAGGCGCTGTACGTGCTGCTCGTGCGCCGTCGTGTCCGCGAGGCGCTGGTGGCCTTCGGCACGGTCGTGCTGCTCGCGATCCCCTTCTGGCGCGCCGACCTCGTGCTCGCAGGCCGCTTCGACGTGGGGCTCGGCGGCGGCGGGGCGAAGCTCGACGGCCCGCTGCCCGTGCTGCGCTACCTCCGTCGGGTGGCGGGAGACTTCACCGCTGGCTACCCGCCGGTGCTGGCGGTCGTCCTCGGGCTCGCCGCCTGGGGTCTGTGGTTGCTCGTGCGGAGACGACGAGGGAGTGCGCTCCTGGTGGCGGCGGTCTTCGCGACGCCGACCCTCGCGTTTCTCCTCGCGCGCCTCGGCAGCGCCACGTCGCCGGAGACCCGGCACCTGGTCTTCGCCCTGCCGTTCTTCAGCACGCTCGTCGCGCTCCCCCTGGCCGCGTTGGCGCGCCGGCCGAAGCCGCTCGCGCCGGTCGCCGTCGCGGTCGTCCTGACCGGACTGCTCGCCTCGGAGGTCGCCTGGGCCCGCCACAAGACGCCACCGCTCTTCACCGGGGAGCCGCGCATCCGGGTGCAGGCGCGTGCGCAGGCGTCGACCTGGCTCGCCGAGACCGGGCGCCCTGACGACGTCCTCTTCGGCTACGACCCCCTCTTCCTGGGCGCGTGGGAGCGGAATCCGGCCGTCTCCCGGCTCGTCGTCCCGCGTGCCGACGCCACGCTCGCCCTGCACGTGCTCGACGGCATTCGGGCGCCGCTCGGACGGGGCGTCTGGGTGCTCGACGCGAGCGACACGAACAACTACGCGCCCCGACTCACCATCCCCCGCCGCCTGCCGGCGCCGAGCTCCGCGTTCGAGGCGCGCGTCTTCGGCCCGTTCCTCGTCGTCCGCAGCCGCGGCCCGACCAACGACGCGCCGACCTATCTGACCCAGACGGCCGCCGTGCAGGCGGTCGGCCAGGAGCTGCTGATCGGCGACTCCGACATCAACCTCGTCACCGCGCGGGTCGCGCTCCGCCGGCTCGGAGCCACGCTCGGACGCCGCTAGCCTGGACTCAGGCCTTGCCGCGCCCACGCTCCCGGTCGGCCTGCTCCCGGTAGCAGGGCGCGCCCTCGAACGCCGCGAGCCCTGCCGGCCCGTCCCGCCGCCTCGACCGGCGGCGCCGAGCCGCGGCCAGCGCCGCGGAAGCGCCCAGGAGCCCGCCGAGCGCGAACGAGCGCAACCGCTCGCGCTTGCCCTCGCCGTCCATGCCAGGATCATCGCATGCGGATCTGCGCCCTCGGCGACCTGCTCCTCGACGTGATCGTGCGACTCGACGGCCCTATCGCGGCCGACACGGACGTCTACGGTCGCACGCGAGTCGGCCCCGGCGGGCAGGCCGCCAACGTGGCAGCGTGGGCAGTGGAGCTCGGCGGGGAAGGCCGCTTCGTGGGCGTGCGGGCGCGCGACGCGGCCGGACGGCTGCTCGCGGACGAGCTCGAGCGCCGCGGCGTCGAGCTCGCCGGCCCGGAGGTCGAGTCGGGCACGGGCACGATCGTCTCGCTCGCCACTCCCGACGGGGAGCGCACGATGCTGAGCGACCGGGGCGTGGCTCCCGGCTTCCGTCCCGACCAGCTCGAGCGCCGCTGGCTCGAGGGCTGCGACTGCCTCCACGTCCCGGGCTACAGCCTGGCCCGCTCGCCCATCCGCGAGACCGCGCTCGCGGCTGGGGCGCTGGCGCCGAAGGTCAGCCTCGACCTCTCCTCCACCGCCGCGATCGGCCTCGAGGGCGTGGCGGCGTTCCGCAGCGCCCTCGCCGCTCTCCGCCCCTCGGTCGTGCTCGGGACGGAGGCCGAGGCAGCGCTCGTCGGCGAGGTCGACGCGGACACCGTGGCGATCAAGCGCGGTGCGCGCGGCTGTCTCGTCCGCCGGGGCCGCGAGGTGAGAGAGCTGCCGGCGCTGCCCGCCGAGGTGGTCGACACGACGGGGGCCGGCGACGCCTTCGCGGCCGGCTTCCTGCTCGGCGGGCCCGAGCTGGCGCTCGCCGCCGCTGCACGGTGCGTCGGCACGGTGGGGGCGATGCCGTGATCGACGTCGCGCCGGAGGTGGCCGACGCGCTCGAGCGGGGCGGGCCGGTCGTCGCGCTGGAGACCACGCTCGTGGCGCACGGCTTCCCCGCGGGAGAGGGAGCCGCGGTCGGCCGCGAGTCGGAGCGTCGCGTGCGCGACGCGGGGGGCGTGCCCGCGACGGTGGGCGTCCTCGACGGGAGCGTCAAGGTCGGTCTCGTCGAGGCGGAGCTCGAGCGCTTCGGCGCGAGCGCGCGCAAGGTGGGGCCCCGCGACCTCGCGGCCTGCGCCGTGCAGGACGCGGTCGGCGCGACGACGGTCGGCGGCACGCTCGCGGTCTGCCGGGCGACCGGGATCCGGTTCCTGGGGACCGGGGGCCTCGGCGGCGTCCACCGCGGGTTCCCGCACCCCCCGGACGTCTCGGCCGACCTCGGGGAGCTCGCCCGCACCGAGATCCTCGTCGTCTCGGCCGGGGTCAAGTCGCTCCTCGACGTGCCGGCGACTGCCGAGCTGCTCGAGACGCTCGGCGTCCCCGTCCTCGGCTGGCGCACCGACGACCTGCCGCTGTTCTACAGCGGGCGAGGTGGGCCAGCGGTCTCGGCCAGGGTCGAGAGCGCCGAGGAGGCGGCGCGGATCGCCCGGGCCCACTGGGGGCTCGGCGGCGCCGGGCTCGCGCTCGGCCGCCCTCCCGACGAGAGCCTCGACGACGTGGAGCCCCTGATCGAGCGGGCGCTGGGGGAGGCCCGGCGGCAGAACGTCACCGGCCAGGCCGTGACGCCGTTCGTGCTCTCCTTCCTGCACGCGGAGAGCGGCGGGCGCACGCTGGCGGCGAACAGGGAGCTCGTCGCGGCGAACGCGGGGCTCGCCGCCGAGATCGCGGTCGCCTTCGCCGGGCTCGCCTAAGAATGCGAATCGATCCGGCAGAGCGCATTGTCCCGTTCAGGTGAGTGCCTTCGGGTGATTTGGCGTGTAAGGGTGGTCGGATCGATCATCTGGACCGCTCCCCGCTCGCGCGTTGACGGGTAGCTGACTTGGGCCGGGCAGGCTCGGAGGGGGCGTAGCCCCCCGAGAGGTTGTCCGGTGTCGGGCTCAGCATGGCCGCTCGACCGACAAGAGACAGAGGTTGAGCGAGCAGAGGAAGTACCGCAGCTGGACGGCGCAGCAGAAGCTGGAGATCGTGCTGGCGGGGATGCGTGGTGACCGGCCGGTCCGCGACGTCTGCCAGGAGCACGCAATCTCGGAGACGCTCTATTACGGGTGGCGCGACAAGATCCTCGAGGCTGGCCGGGAGGCGCTGGCGGGCAAGGAGGAGCGCTCCGGGGAGCGGGAGCTGCGTCGTAAGATCGGCGAGCTCAACAGTCCGGTGTACCGGGGAGACTCCAACGCCATGCTAAAACACGGGCTCACAGGCACCATGGGCGGACGGCGTCGACGGACGACCCGCCGATCATCCCCCATTTCATCCGCCCGCGTGTGGCCACGCGGCGACCGTTGCTAAACCGTCAACACGGACAGGGAGCGGTCCACCTTCGTCCTCGGTCTCGCCGGCTGTTCTGCTGGCCTTGGCCGTCTCCGCCGCCGCGGCAAGTCCGGCCGCCGCGCCGCTCAAGGCATACCAGAACTCGCTCGGCCCGCTGCTCGCGCCCGGCGATCACGCCATCGTCGGCTACAGCTTCGACCTTCAGGGATCACGACCTTGACAAGCGGGATGCCAAGGGCTTCCGCCTGCCGCGCGAGCAGCTCGCGGTGGACGCCGTGCATGCTGATCCGCTCATAGCTCTCGATGACAGTCGTGATCAGCGCTTCCAGCTCTCGCCGCTCGCGGCGCAGCGCCCACAGCGCGAGCGCCGAGTCCTTGCCGCCGCTCCAAGAGAGCGCGAAGACGATGTGCGGCGACAGCTCGGCAGCAGCAGCGTTTCTGTCCGGGCGGCGCGGCGGCCGGGGCTGCGACTGGATCGTGCTTCTACTTATGAAAACCTCCGCGCCTGCGGAGGAAGGGGCCCGGCGGCGGATGCCGCACGAACCGCCCTTCCTCCGAGGGCCGGCGTTCGTTCGGCGCAGAGCGGTCGACCTGGCTCATCCCCGGTGGCGGGACATCGCAGTTGCGGGACAGCGCCGGATTCGCACCGGACTTCGCCGTCTGTACTACCCACTCACGCTCGTTTGCGTCTGGCGCTCTCTCCCGGTACGAAGCGAGCGCAATGCTCGGCTCGCCGGGCAGATATCCCCGGCCGGCTGGTGGAGAGCGAGCGCAAGCCGGGCCGGTGGTTCCTTGCCCGCTTCCCATCGGCGCGCGCCACGCGAGCGGCGCGTGATCGGATCCGCGAGATCACCGACCGGCGACGGCTATCGGCTGCCACCGAAGGAGATCGTGGCCGACCTCAACCGCTTCCTACGCGGCTGGGGCGGCTACTTCCGCTACGGCAACTCGACGAGATGCTTCGACAAGATTGACAGCTTCACCTTCGATCGCGTCGCACGCTTCCTCGGCGAGAAACACAAGCGCCAACGCCCATTGAACGAAGGGCGGGCGCTGCTTGCCCGGCAACGTGACCTGATCCCGCGCAGACTCGCCGGAACCGTCGGCTGGAACGCCGTGCCATACAAGCCCCTGCACGCCACCAGGTGAAGGGTGTCGGTGAGCCGTAAGGGAAAACCTTACACGGTTCGAGGCGGCCGCGAGAGGAGACCAACGCCAGTCGGCCACACTCCGCGCGGCGCCAGGCGCCTCCCGCCGACCCTACCTTGGCAGGCGAAATCCTCGACGAGAAGACCTGGTTCGTCGCCAGCGCGTCATACATCTCTGCTGTTCTGCGTTTCTGGACCCACCGGGTGAGGTCTCGGGCACCATGGCGCCAAGGTCGCCGTCGCCATCTTGTCGGAGCGTCGTAGCGGGATGACGAAGCGGGAGCTGTGGGGAGAACTTGCCGACGCCGAGTTGCGCACGACGGCGTGCGCGAACCCAGAGACCTTTGAACCTCGTACTCGACACCTCGGCCAGGAGTTCATCGCACACAAGCTGGTGCGGAATGAGCGACGCGGGACGACGTCCCCGAGGCCCGCCCGCGGAAAGGAGCACCTCGTGGTTCGTCGTCGGGTCATGCCTGCTTGACGACCTGCCCTGCGCCGTGTAAGCCCTACCTCACGTGCGCGAAACGGCTCTGCCTACGGGAACGGTCACGTTCCTCTTCACCGACATCGAGGGCTCGACCCAGCTCCTCAAGCGCCTGCGCGGAAGGTATGGCGATGTGCTCGTCGGGCAGAGGCGGATCCTGCGTGCCGCCGTCCGCGAACACGGCGGCGAGGAAGTCGACACCCAGGGCGACTCGTTCCTGTTCGCGTTCGGGCGCGCCGACCTGGCGGCCAGAGCGGCTGTCGACGCCCAGCGCGCACTTGCGGCTCACGAGTGGCCAGACGGAGCGGAGCTGCGCGTGCGGATGAGCATCCATACAGCCGAGCCGACCTCCTCGGACGAAGGTTACTACGGGCTCGGTGTGCACCGCGCCGCGCGGATCATGGCAGCCGCCCATGGAGGCCAGGTGCTTGTCTCGCTCGCGGCGTCGTCCGTCCTCGAGGACGCGGAACTCGAAGGCGCCCGACTGCGCGAGCTTGGGGAGTACTGGCTCAAGGATCTCGACCGACCCGAGCGCATCTACCAGCTGGAGGTCGCCGGGCTGCCGACCGTCTTTCTGCCGCTCGCGAGCGAGCGACCCGCTTCCGACGGCAAGGCCCCCGGCGCGGCCGAGCTCGAGGAGCTACTCGAGCGCGAAGACGCAATATCCGCGCTCACCGGATCGCTCGCAGAGGTCGTTCGCACCGGCCGCGGCCAGCTCGTGCTCGTATCCGGCGAGGCTGGAGTCGGCAAGACGAGCCTGCTCCGGCGGTTCTCGACCGAGCATGCCTCCGCCCGCGTGCTCTGGGGCGCGTGCGACCCGCTGTTCACGCCACGGCCGTTGGGCCCGCTCCTCGACATCGCCGAGACTTCGGGCGGCGAGCTGCAACACATCGTCGACGACGGCGGGAAGCCGCAGGTCGTCGCAGCGGCGCTGATGCGCGATCTCGCTTCGCGCGCGCCGACGCTTCTCGTCCTCGAGGACTTGCATTGGGCGGACGAGGCGACGCTCGACGTCGTCGCCTTGCTCGGACGGCGAGTGGACACCATCCCGGCGATCACGGTCCTGACGTACAGGGACGACGAGCTCGACCGCCGGCATCCGCTGAGGATCCTGCTCGGTGCGTTCGCGACCGCGCGATCAGTTCGCCGCTTGCACATCGCGCCGCTCTCCCGGGCGGCGGTGAGTCACCTCGCGGAACCGCACGGGATCGACGCGGACGAGCTGTTCCGGAAGACGGCCGGGAACCCGTTCTTCGCCAAGGAGGTCCTCGCGGCCGCGGAGACCCAGGTCCCGCTCACCGTTCGCGAGGCGGTCCTCGCCCGCGCTGCGAGTCTGTCGCCGGCTGCGGAATCGCTGCTCGGCGCGGTCGCGATCGCGCCGCCGCACGTCCCGCTCTGGTTGCTGGAGGCGCTCACCGACGAGATCGACGGGCTCGAGGAAGCGCTCGCGTCTGGGATGCTGGCGCACGGTCGGCACGGCGTCGGTTTTCGGCACGAGCTCGCCCGGCTCGCCGTGGAGCATTCGCTCTCACCGACCCGGCGACTCGCGTTGCACCGCAAGGCGCTCGCCGCGCTGGCGGATCCGCCGACAGGGTCCCCTGATCTCGAGCGGCTGGCGCACCACGCCGAAGGAGCCGGCGACGGCGCCGCTGTCCTTCGTTACACGCCCCCGGCCGCCGAGCGTGCAGCCTCCCTGGGCGCGCATCGGGAGGCCGCGGCGCAGTATGGACGAGCGCTCCGCTTCACCGACGGCCTCGAGCCACGCGAGCGGGCCGAGCTGCTGAAGCGCTACTCGCACGAGTGCTACCTCACAGATCAGTCACACGAAGCTGTCGCGGCGCTCGAGGCCGCGGCCGAGTCGTTCCGCGAGCTCGGCGATCCGCGCAGCGAGGGCGACTCGCTCCGGAGCCGCGCCAACATCCTCTGGTGTCCCGGGCGAACAACCGAAGCGCGTGCGACAGCTGAAGAGGCGATCTCCGTCCTCGAGCGGCTCCCGCCTGGGCCTGAACTCGCGATGGCGTACGCCACGATGGCACAGCTTCACAAGGATGCGGCCAACGTGGACGGAGCGCTGTCGTGGGGCTCCCGTGCGTACGAGCTGGCCGAGCGCGTCGACGCCCTCGAGGCGCGTATCCATGCGCTGAACACGATCGGCACGACCGAGCTTCTGGCCGGACGCCCAGGCGGTCTCGAAAAGCTCGAACGGAGTTTGGCGCTCAGCGAGCAATTCGACCTGCCGACGCACGTCGGTCGCGCGCTCGTCCACTTCGTGCAGGCGGCCGCGGAGCTGCGCGCCTACGAGCTCGCCGACCGCCACTTAGAGCGCGGCCTCGCATACGTCGGCGAGCGTGGGCTCGACCTCTGGCGGAGCTACCTCCACGCCTGGGGCGCGAAGATCGCGCTCGATCGCGGCCGCTGGGACGATGCGGAGGAGCTCTCGACGCTCGTCTTCCAGAAGCGCGTCGTCTCGACGCTCCCGCGCGTGCTCGCGTTCGTCGTGCGAGGGCTCCTGCGTGCGCGCCGCGGCGAGGCCGGCGCGACACAGGCGCTCGACGACGCGCTCGCGCTCGCCGAGCCGTCCGCCGAGCTCGGGCGCATCGCGCCGGTCGCGCTGGCGCAGGCCGAAACGACATGGCTCGCCGGCGACCGCGCCGGTGTCGTGAACGCGACCGACCGCATGCTCGAGCGCGCGCTCGAGCATGCCGGGCCGTGGCCCCTGGCCGAGCTCGCCTACTGGCGCTGGCGCGCCGGGCTCGATCCACGCGTCCCGATCCCGGCTAACGCAACGGACCCGTACGCCGCCGCGATCGCCGGCGACTGGGCACGCGCAGCTGAGCTGTGGACCGCGCTCGGCTGCCCGTATGAAGCCGCGCTGGCGCTGGCCGACGCCGACGACGAGGAGACGGTTCGGCGCGCCGTCGGCGAGCTTGAGCGGCTGGGCGCCAGGGCGGCGGCGGCGATCGTCGAGTCGCGGCTTTCGTAGCGCGTCGCTCGCCGGGAGTCTCTATCTTCACGCGTAGTCGTCGGTCGTGTACGAAGCAGAGCCGCGAGCCGTCCTCGCGGACGCGGTACGGCGGCCGCCCGGGCTCGCCTCGCCTCTTCATCTCCGACGGATACCCGGCGGTCCTGCACGAGGCTGCGCACATCGGTGGGCCTCAGGCGGCGGAGCTCGTCGGTCAGTACAACGCCTATCACGTCTCGAATGCCGGGGCGCTGCCGAAGAGAGGCGGACCGCCCAGAAACGCGCGACGCTGCCGCCATGGCCACCGCCTGGCCGCAGCGAGCTCGCGGACTGCGCGCCGCTCGAGCGTAGCCTGCGCGAGGGTGTTCTCCCTTGAGCGCTCGAACGACCATGTAGGGCGCGGAAACTTTGATTCGCGCTCGCGTTGAGGTGGTAGAAATTCTGATTCGCGCAGGCGCCGAGCGGTCCGTACGATCCGGCGATACTGTTCTTCCTCGTGCCCTTGGTCGCGCGGAGGCTTCTTCGGGCCCTCGCCGGGCGTTCGTCTGTGGCTGCGCTCGAGCTGGAGAACGCGGTGCTCCGTCATCAGCTGGCGGCGCTGCGGCGGGACGGTCAGGCGGCCGCCTCTGCAGCGGCGCGACCGGCTGCTGCTCGCCGCCGACAGCACGCTGCTGCCGAGGAGGCGGTGGTCGGTGTTCCTGGTTTCGCCGCAGACGCGCTGCGGCTCGTCTTCCAGGAGCCGGACACGGACACGGCGATCGCGTTGCTCGACAGCTGGCTTTCTGGGCACGCCGCTGCCGGATCAGCTCGTTCGTGAAGCTCGCCAAGACGATCAGCGCCCACCGGACCGGGATCGTGGCGACCCTCACTACAGGCTCTCGAACGCCCGCACCGAGACGATCAACACCACCCTGCGGCTGATCTGCCGCCGCGCCTACGGTTCCACTCCGCCGAAGCGCTGATCGCGCTCGCAATGCTGACCCAAGGCGGCCTCCGGCCGCGCATAGAACCCACGGAAACGTAAGGAGCTCCGTAAGCCCTTCTTCTTTCTTTCTCGAGAACGTGAGATGCGCGGTCTAGGTGCGCGGCGATGACCCCGAGCCCCAGGTGGCGGCGCTCGGGGCTGCCTTCGCGAACCTAGCCCGACGATGTGGCCGAGCAGCGGTCCCTTTCGGCGGCTTCAAGCCTGCGAGTAAGACGAGAGAGCTACCGCATCAACCAGCGTCCCTGCGCTCAGAGATCGCGTCGGGCGAAGCCGCCGAGAGCCAGCGCGCCAACCAGGGCGAGAAAGGCGACCGACCACAGCCGCAGCGCCGCTCCACCCGCCTCCGCGCCCCCGAAGGGGCCGAGCTGGAGCGCGAACTTCGTGAAGCCCGTCGTGTCGGCCGTGATCGCGTGCAGCGCGTCCTGGTAGAGAGCCTCGAAGGGCACGAGCCACGAGGTCACCTTCGCCGCGCGCTCGAGCGTGTGCGAGTTGAGCGCGTGGCCGATCTGCCCGAGCAGGCCGGCGACGAGGCCCGCGCCGAAGACCATGAAGACGGCGATCCCGTTCGCGGTCGCACTGAGGAAGACCGAGCCGAGCAGGGAGACCGCGGCGATCAGCGCCACGGCGGACGCCAGCTCGAGGGCCGGCAGGACGAGCCGGTCCGGCCACCACCCCGCGGTCGCGCCCGTGATCACGACCGCCGCCGCGTAGACGGCCACCACGTAGAGGGCGCAGACGGCGGCGGCGCCGAGGAACCGGGCCGCGAGCAGCGTGGCGCGCCCAATCGGTCGGACGACGAGCGGCTGCAGCAGGCCGCGCTCGGCGTCGCCGCGCACGACCCCGAGCGTGAGGAAGACGGCGAGCACGGCTCCCAGGAACAGCGTCGCGAACATCGCGAGACCGAGCACCGTGGCGGCCACGAGCGTCCCGGCGTCGATCCCCGCCGGGGCGTCGACGCCCGAGAGATCCTTGAACAGCTCGTGCACGCCGAGCCAGTAGAGGGCGAGGAAGACGGCGGTGAGGACCAGGACGACGGCGAAGACCTTCCGGCGCAGGGCCTCTCGCAGCGCGTAGCCGACGATGGTGGCGACGGCTCCCGTCACGCGCTCTCGCCGCCGACTGCGTCGAGGTAGACCTCCTCGAGCGTCGAGCTCAGCACCCGGACTCCGTAGATCCGCTCGCCCGCGGCGACGAGCTCGGCGACGATGCGGGGCACGTCGTCCCGTCCGGCCGGCTCGACCACGCGTGTCCCGGCCTCCGTCTCGAGCTCGACCCCTCTCGGCTCCGCCAGCTCGGACGGGCTGCCCGCGGCCACCACCTCTCCGCCGAGCAGGATCACGACCCGGTCGCAGACGAGCTCGATCTCGCTCAATAGGTGCGAGTTCAGGAGCACGGAGACGCCGCGCGTACGGAGCTCCTCGAGCAGCCCGCGCACGGTGCGCCGGCCCACCGGGTCGAGCGCGCTCGTCGGCTCGTCGAGGAGGAGAAGCCTCGGCTCCCCCACGAGCGCCTGCGCGATCCCCAGGCGCTGCTGCATCCCCTTCGACATCGCCTCGACCTTGCGCGAGCGGGCATCGGCGAGCCCGACGAGCTCGAGCAGCTCGCTGCGCTCGCGCGCCCCGCCGCGAGAGCCGGTCAGGCGCTGGTGCAGCTCGAGCACCTCGTCGGCGCTGTACCACCCCGGGAAGCGAAAGAGCTCGGCGAGGTAGCCGAGCGCTCTCCGCGCCGCGATCGAGCCGGCGGGCGCGCCGCAGACCTCGACTCTCCCCGCGCTCGCCCGGACGAGCCCGCACGCGATCTTGACGAGCGTCGACTTGCCCGCCCCGTTCGGGCCCAGCAGC
>JBBSIG010000036.1:0-16210 GCA_038232215.1 Gaiellales bacterium
AGCGCCTCGGCCGCGGCGGTGACAGGGCCGAGGAGCGGCTCGGAGCCCGGGCCCGGAGCGAGCGCGGCAGGCTGCAGCACGAGGCCCGGACGGGAGCGGAGGGCCGCCCGGAGCTCGAATCCCTGGATGACGATGCAGGCGATCATGCGAACACCTGTTCTACACGAACAGGTGTTCGCCGTCAAGTGCAGCTCCCTTGGGAGCCGTCAGCCCCGAACGCGTCGTTACGACTCGGCCAGGACCGTGATGTGCGGAAGGCCGCCGTGGACGTCCTTGCCCAGGACCGAGACGTGCGCGAAGCCCGCCCGCTCGATCATTGCGAGCAGGTCCTCCTCGTACGCCCAGAGCGAGATCGCCGACAGGCCGCTTCTCGGATTCCCCGGCTCCTCGCGGAAGATCTTGACGCGGTACTCGTGTCCTCGATGGCGGTAGGTGCTCTCGCTGAACTGCTCGGGCCAGTATCGATCCAGGGCAGCCTGCTCGACGTAGTGGGTCTGCAGGAACAGCGTGTCTGCCTGCTGCCTGAACCACTCGAGCGCCGCGGCGGGCTCGGGGAGGTGGTACAGGAGCCCGGCGCAGAAGACCAGGTCGAAGCCGCCCTCGAACGGCGGCTCACGATTGCCGGCAGCGAGCTCCTCGATGTCGGCGAGATAGAAGGTGGTCCGGTCGAGTCCGTATCGAGCCTTCGTGCGCAGACACTCCTCGAAGTTCTGACGCTGCCCTTCGATCGAGACGGTCTCCCGCACTCCCAGCTTCTCGAGCATGACGCTGTGGTGGCCGATCCGAGGCCCGAGCTCGAGAACGCGGAGTCCGCGAAGGTCCAGGAAGTAGAGGAGGTACCTGAGCCGTCGGTCTCCGTCTCTCTGGGTCAGCTCGTAGGGTCGCCGGGGAGGCCTGTACGACCGGTTGGCCATGCGCTCGGTGTAGGGGAACGCGTCGGTGGAAGGGATCCAAGCGGGCGTCGTCTCCGTCAGCGTGCCCACCCGGCGCACGTCGTAGCCCAGCGTGCGCAGGCTCCGCTGCAAGAATCGCTTGCTCGAGCCACCGATCGCGGAGCGGACGCCCAGGAGCCGGGATCGTAGCACTCCTCCTCCAGAGAGCCGATACCCTCGGACACGTGGAGACCGACCGTGGCGACGAGCATCCTCCGACGCCCTCGGACACCGCACGCGAGGAGGCGCTGCGCGAGGCGCGCTTCTCGGAGGACGTCGAGGAGGTCGAGGAGAAGGCCCCTACAGGGCCACCTCCGCCGCCACGCCCGCCATCCCGGTGAAGCGCGGCACGACGGCGAGCGCGTTCTCGCGGGCGCAGTAGGCGATGTCCTCCTCGAGGCCGGGCGGCCCGTAGGTCCGGGCGGCGAGCCCCTCGAGCGCTGTCGGAAACGCGCGCGCGACGAGGTCGGCCGCGATCGCCGCGTCGGTCGGCTCGCCGCCGAGCTCCTGGACGATCCGCCCCGCACAGTAGGCGTCGTCGAGCGCGAAGGCGCCCTGGAAGCCGGCGCAGACGACGACCACGTCCTCCCCGCGCCCGCGCGCCGCCACGGACACCGCGTCGAGGTTCAGGAGGCTCCCGAGCAGTACCTCGCGGCTGCTCGACGCGGCGGTCAGGATCGAGCGGGTCCCGTTCGTGGTCGAGAGGATGAGCGTCTCGGCGCGGGCCTCGAGGAACTCGCGCGGCGAGGCGCCGACGTCGAAGTCCTCGATCCGAACCGCCTTTCGCTCGCCGCCCACGACCGAGTCCGGAACGGAGCGACGCAGCGCCCGCGCCTCCTCGAGCTCGGCGCAGCAGAGCACGCGCCGGTAGCCGGCTGCGAGCGCCTGCGCGATCGTCGACGTCGCGCGGAGGACGTCGACGACGATCGCGACCGGCGCGGAGGCGGCCTCGGCCGGGGTGAAGGCCACGTGGACGCGCACCGTGGCTACGCTACTTCGCATGGAGCCAGCGACGACCTGCTACCGCCACCCCGACCGGGAGACGCGCCTCTCCTGCTCGGAGTGCGGCCGCCCCATCTGCACCGAGTGCATGACGATGGCGCCGGTCGGGATCCGCTGTCCCGAGCACTCGGGCAAGCCGCAGGGCGCCGCCCGCCTCACGCAGGGCGTGCGGCGGGCGAGCTTCGAGGGCGCCGGCGGCATCGTCACGAAGGCGCTCATCGGCCTCAACCTGGCCGTCTACCTCGCCGAGCTCGCGCAGGGTGCCAGCCTGAACGCGAACTCGGGCTCGATCTTCGAGAACGGAGCGCTGTTCGGGCCGCTCGTCGCGCAGGGCGACTGGTGGCGACTGATCACAGCCGCGTTCCTGCACTACGGCCCGTTCCACCTCGGTATGAACATGCTCGCGCTCTACTGGTTCGGAACGCCCCTCGAGGAGGCGCTCGGACGCGGCCGCTTCGTCCTGCTCTACCTCGTCTCGGGGCTCGCGGGCTCGGCGGGCGCCCTGCTGGCGAGCCCGACGGCGGTCACGGTCGGCGCCTCCGGTGCCATCTTCGGGATGCTCGGCGCGATCCTGATGCTCCAGTACCAGCGCACCGGGTCGTTCCAGGGTCCGGCGCTGACGCTCATCGCCCTGAACCTCGTGTTCACCTTCGCCGTCCCGAACATCTCCATCGGGGGTCATCTCGGAGGCCTCGCGGGCGGCATTCTCGCCATGCTCGCCCTCTCGCGGCTCGGCCGGGGCAGCGCCGCGTACGGGCGGCTGGGGCTGATCGGGGTCGCCGGCGTCGTGGCGGTCGGCCTCGCGAGCATCGCCGTGGCGTACTGGAAGGTCCGTGGCTACGCGTAGCGTCGCAGCGCTCGCGGCGGCCGTGTGCGCCGTCCTCCTCGCCGCGGCGGCCGTGCAGGCCGCCGACGTCGCCACCCGCGCGCGGCCGTGCAAGGAGGGCCTGACGACGATCCGGGGCAAGAGGGCTCGGGTCTTCTGCGGCCCGGCACGGGCGACGGTCGAGGTGGGCGCGACGACGCTCACCTTCCGGGGCGGCAGGTGCACGAAGAGCGGGCCTGTCCTGATCGTGAACATCGGGACGATCGTCCTGCCCTCGAGCGGCACCCTCCCCTACTTCGGGGCTGTCTTCCAGGGCCGAAAAGCGTCGATCTCCTTCCGGGGCGGTACTGTGCACGACAGCGTCGTGGACGACGTCAGGTTCAAGCTGAAGGGGAAGAGCGGCGGCACGTTCTCGGGGCGGAGCCTTCTCGGCAAGCGACCCGTCAGCGGCTCGTTCAGCTGCTGAGCGCGGCTCCGGGGCTCAGCCGCCCGCGGTCGTGACCGCGACCTCCTGCTCGGCGAGCGCCGCCTGGGCCGCGGCGAGCCGCGCGAGCGGCACGCGGTACGGGGAACAGCTCACGTAGTCGAGGCCGAGCCCGTGGCAGAAGGCGATCGAGGCCGGCTCGCCGCCGTGCTCGCCGCAGATCCCGAGCTTGAGGTCCTCGCGGGCGCCGCGGCCCCGCTCGACCGCGAGCTCCATCAAGTCGCCGACGCCGCTCCGGTCGATCGTCTCGAACGGGTTCCGCTCGAGCACGCCGTCCTCGAGGTAGCGGGTCAGGAACTTGCCCTCGGCGTCGTCGCGCGAGAAGCCGAGCGCCGTCTGGGTGAGATCGTTCGTCCCGAAGGAGAAGAAGTCGGCGTGCTCGGCGATCTCGTCCGCGCGGACACACGCTCGCGGAAGCTCGATCATCGTTCCGCAGAGGTAGTCGACG
Organism: Gaiellales bacterium; assembly: GCA_038232215.1. Classification (GTDB taxonomy): domain Bacteria; phylum Actinomycetota; class Thermoleophilia; order Gaiellales; family Gaiellaceae; genus JBBSIG01. The sequence continues at coordinate 3,693 of JBBSIG010000036.1, forward strand.
TCGCCCTCCGCGTCCGCGGTCGCGACCGTGAGCTCGCGCAGGCGCCTGAGCTCCTCGGCGAAGCCCACGAGCGGGTGCATGATCTCGACGAGCGGCGCCTCGCCCGTCCGCTCCCGCACTGCGAGAGCGGCCCGGACGATCGCGCGGACCTGCATCTCGTAGATCTCCGGCCACTGCAGACCCACGCGGCAGCCGCGCGTGCCCAGCATCGGGTTGGCTTCCTGGAGCGCGCGGATGCGCTGCCGCATCCGGTCGTCCGTCGCCTCCTCGAGCGGTGGCAGGAACTCGTGCAGGGGTGGGTCGAGCAGCCGGATCGTGACCGGGAGCCCGGCCATCGCCTCGAAGATCCCCTCGAAGTCGGCCTGCTGGTGCGGCAGCAGCCGGTCGAGCGCGGCGCGGCGCTCCTCCTCGCCGGCCGCCAGGATCATCTCGCGCACGACCGGAAGCCGGTCCTCGGCCATGAACATGTGCTCGGTGCGGCAGAGGCCGATCCCCTCGGCCCCGAACTCGCGCGCCTTGACGGCGTCCTCGGGCGTGTCGGCGTTCGCGCGCACCTTCAGCCGGCGGCTCTCGTCGGCCCAGGCGAGCACCGTCTGGAAGTCCTCGTTGATCCGGGGCGGGACGAGGTCGACGGGCCCGACGATGACCCGGCCGGTGCCGCCGTCGATCGTGATCACGTCTCCCTCGGCCAGGTCGTGGCCGCCGAGTCGCGCCGTCCTCGCCGCGGTGTCGATCGAGAGACCCTCGCACCCGGCCACGCACGGCTTGCCCATCCCGCGCGCCACGACGGCCGCGTGCGAGGTCATGCCGCCGTGGACGGTGAGGATGCCCTTCGCGGCGATCATCCCGTGGATGTCGTCGGGCGTCGTCTCCCAGCGGACGAGGACGACGCTGTCCCCGGCCGCGCCACGCTCGGCCGCCGTGTCGGAGTCGAAGACCACGGCGCCGCTCGCCGCCCCGGGCGAGGCGTTCAGGCCAGTGGCGGCGACCTCGAACTGCGCCTGCGGATCGAGCATCGGGTGCAGAAGCTGGTCGAGCTGCGCCGGGTCGATGCGCAGGACCGCCTCCTCCTTCGAGATCAGGCCCTCCTCGACCATGTCGACGGCCGACTTCAGCGCGGCGGCAGCCGTTCGCTTCGCGCTGCGGGTCTGCAGGAGGTAGAGCTGCTGATCTTCGACCGTGAACTCGATGTCCTGCATGTCGCGGTAGTGCTCCTCGAGCCGCCGCATCGTGTCGAGAAGCTGCTCGAACGCCCTCGGCATACGCGTCCGCATGCGCTCGAGCGGTTCCGGCGTGCGGATCCCTGCGACGACGTCCTCGCCCTGCGCGTTCGCGAGGAACTCCCCGTACAGGCCCGACTCGCCGGTCGAGGGATCGCGTGTGAAGCAGACGCCGGTGCCGGAGTCGTCGCCCTTGTTGCCGAAGACCATCTGCACCACGTTCACGGCCGTTCCGATGTCGTCGGGGATGTCGTACGTGCGCCGGTAGACCTGTGCGCGAGGCGAGTCCCACGACTCGAAGACAGCACGCACGGCGCGCGTGAGCTGCTCGCGTGCATCCTGCGGGAAGGCGCGCCCGGTCTCCTCGCGGTAGATGCGCTCGAAGCTCTCGATCAGCTCCGCGAGGTCGGCGGCGTCGAGATCCGTGTCCTGACCCGCGCCGCGCGCCTCCTTCAGTGCCCCGAGGGTCTGCTCGAAGCGGTGCCCGTCGATCCCGTCCACGACCTCGCCGTACATCTGGATCAGCCGCCGGTACGAGTCGTTCGCGAAGCGCTCGTTGCCGGTCGTGCGCGCGAGACCGCCGACGGCCTCGTCGTTGAGGCCGAGGTTGAGGATCGTGTCCATCATCCCGGGCATCGAGACGGCCGCGCCCGAGCGCACCGAGACGAGGAGCGGGTCCTCCGGATCGCCGAACCGCTTGCCCGTCCGCTCCTGGAGCGCCGCGAGGTGCTCGTCGATCTCGGCGTCGAGCCCGTCGGGGAGCGTCCTGCCGTTCGACATGTACGCGCGGCAGGCGTCGGTCGAGATCGTGAAGCCGGCCGGCACGGGGACCCCGAGGCCCGTCATCTCGGCGAGCCCGGCCCCCTTGCCGCCGAGGAGCTCCGGGCCTCCTGCGGGCTCGTCGAAGTCGTAGACGAAGCGCACGGCAGCAATCTTTCCACAGGGACGCTGCCATTATCGCCCGCAGTGGCACCGCAGATCGTCGCGCTCGGCGGCGGAGGCCTCGTAGGGGCCGAGTTTCGGCCGCTCGCCGACTTCGTCCTCGCGCTGACCGGCGAGAGGCGGCCGGGGGCCTGCTGGGTGGGCGCGGCGAGTCTCGAACGTGGTGTTCTGCGGGTCGAGCGCCGGCATGATCTGCTGGTTCGAGGCGGGGGTGACGGACTCGTTCGGGCCGGAGCTCGACGGCAATGTGCGATGGTCTTGGCTTTCTCGCCGCGAGCGCCTGTCCGCACTACGACGTCGAGGAGCGACGCCGGCCGGTGTACGGACGCCTCGTCGCGAACGGCTTCCCGGGCGGGCTCGCAGCCGAGGACGGCGTCGGCTTGCACTTCGTCGACACCGAGCTGGCCGAGGTCGTCACGTGCCGCGCGGGGAACTCGGCATTTCGCGTCGAGGCTCCGGCGAGACGCCGCTCGAGGCGCGGTTGCTGGCCTGAGCTCGAGCGAGGCGTCCCGCGTCGACCTGTCCCCGCCCCAGGGGGCTGGACACGCCCGCCGGAGACGGCTCCGGGGAAACAGGCGCCTCCCGCGACGTTTCGTGCGCTCGAGCCTGTCTGCATCAGGCACGTCTATGCCCCAGGGCGCTGGACACATCTCGGGAAGACACGCACCTCCGGCCACCAGGCCTCAGGGCCTGGGGGAGCGCCGGCGCGCCCGGAGGTCCGCCGCCCAGGCCATCGCTCTCAGCCCGAGCCAGACGGGCGTGAGGAGGCCGTAGAAGACGACGATCGCGGCGGCGAGGATCGACCACCAGAGCGCCCAGTAGCGCAGGGGCACCGAGCCCTTCGGCGCCACGGCTGTCAGGAGGCCTTCGCCTCCCGGCGGCGGCCGTCGACGAGGCGGATGATCCGGTGCGCCGTCTCCTCGATCGAGACCTCGGAGACCTCGAGCACGGGGCAGCCGAGCCGCCGGTGCACGGCGGAGGCCTGCTCGAGCTCCTCGTAGATCTCGAGCAGCTCGGCGTACTTGCGGTTCGATCCGCCCATGTTGCGGACGCGCGTCTGACGGATCTCCGCGAGGCGCGTCGCCTCGATGGTCAGCCCGACGACCTTGGCCGCGTCGATCGTGAAGAGCTCGGGCGGCGGCTCGATGCCCTTCACGATCGGCACGTTCGCGGTCTTGTGGCCGAGGTAGCCGAGATACATCGAGAGCGGCGTCTTCGAGGTGCGCGAGACGCCGACGAGGACGATGTCCGCGTCCGGGAGCCCCCGTCCCACGCCGTCGTCGAACTTGACCGCGAACTCGATCGCCTCCATCCGCTTGAAGTAGGCCGAGTTGAGCGCCGGGCGGGCACCGGGCGTCATGCGGGCCGCCTGGCCGGAGACGCGCGCCACCGCCTCGATCGGGTGCCCGAGCAGGTCGCAGTAGTGGACCTTCGCCCGCCGGCAGAGCGTCCGCATCGTCTCGCGGAGCTCCGGCTTCACGAGCGTGTAGACGACGACGGCGGCGCGCCCCTTGGCGCGGCTCACGGCCAGTCCCAGGTCGTCCTCGGACTCGACGCGCGGGTGCCGGATCTCCTCGAACTCCTGCTCGGGAAACTGCGCCTCGAGCGCCGAGACGAGCCGGGCCGCGGTCTCACCGCTCGAGTCCGAGATGATGTGCAGCTCGACCGGGTGCTTCGCCGCCATCAGCGCGGGAGCTGAGCGAGGTCGCCGAGCATGCCGACAGTGTCGCGCACGTCGAGCAGGAGGCGAAGCCGGTTCGCCCGCACGCCAGCCTCCGGGGCCATCACGAGCACCTCGTCGAAGAAGCGGTCGAGGGGCTCGGCGAGCTCGAGGGCGGCGTCCACCGCCCTCTCCAGGTCACCCTCCTCGAGGCTCTCCGCGACCCGCGGTTGCACGCGCGCGAGCGTGTCGGCGACGCTCTGCTCCGCCGGCTCGGCGAGCAGGCCCGCGTCGAGGGCGGGCGCCGCCTCCTCGGCCTTCGCCGCCAGCCGGTGCGCTCGCGTGTAGGCCGTGTGCAGCCGGTCGAGGCGCTCCTCGTCGAGCGCCGCGAGCAGGCGCGCGAGCCTCGCGATCCCGCCGACGTCGCGGAGGCTCGACGCCCGGGCCGCGCGCACGACTTCCACCGGGAGGTCGAGCAGGCCCTCGAGCCGCTCCTCCACGAAGTCCGCGATCGGCTCGGGTGGCTCGATCCGAACGCCTCCCTCGAGCGCCAGCCGGCAGAGGCCGATGGCGGCGCGGCGGAGACCGTACGGGTCCCGGGAGCCGGAGGGCCTGTGCCCGAGCCTGAACGTCACGACGAGGTCGTCGAGCTTGTCGGCCGCGGCCAGGATCCTGCCCGCCTCGGTGGCGGGCAGCGGGCCACCGCTCGCGTCGGGGAGATAGTGCTCGTCGACGGCTGCGCACACCGCCTCGGGGAAGCCTCCGAGGCGCGCGTACTCCGCGCCCACGTGCCCCTGCAAGTCCGGGAACTCACGCACGAGCTCGGCCGCCTGGTCAGCCTTCGCGAGGCGCGCCGCCTCGCGGGCCTCGTCGCCCCCCCCGAGCGACTCCACGAGCCCGACCAGCCGCTCGGTCTTGTCGGCGAAACTCCCCGCTCCGGCGAGGAACGTGATCGAGCCGAGCCGCGCCGCGAGCCCTTCGATCCCGACCTCGACGTCGCGGTCGAACGTGAACGCCGCGTCCTCCAGCCGACCTTCCAGCACCCGCTCGTTCCCGGCCCGGACGACGCCGGGGTCGCCGCCGTTCGAGACGAACGCGAAGCGCGCTCCGCCGAGCGGGAAGTAGCGCTGGTGCGACTGCATCGTGGCGACGACGACCCGCTCGGGCAGCCGCAGGAAGCGCTCGTCGAAGCGCCCCTCGAGCACCTCCACCGACTCGACCAGGTAGACGACCTCCTCGAGCTTGCCGAGCGGGTCGCTCCAGCCCTCGGGGAGCGCCTCGAGGATCGCGCGGCGACGCTCCCCCGCGTCCGGCTCGACGCCCGCCGCCCGCAGCGTCGCCGCGTACTCCCGCGCACTCGGGACCTCGACCTCGCCCGCGGTGAAGCGATGCCCGAACGACCGGCCCTCGAAGCCCGCCACCGTCTCGCCGTCGAGCTTCGCGCAGCGCCAGCGCACCGGGCGGGCAAAACGAAGACCGCCTTCGTCCCACACCATCGACTTCCCGAACCGGAGGCCCCCGACGATCGCGTCGAGCTGCTCGGGGAGGATCTCGCCGAGCGGGCGTCCCGGCACTTCGAGTCCGAGGAAGCCGTCGCGCACGCTCAGCTCGTCGCTCGACACGCCGTGGCGCCGTGCGAAGCCTGCGGCGGCCCGCTCGCGCAACGCCTCGGGGGGCCCTTTCAGCCACCCGTCCTCGGTCCTCTCCGGGAGGTCGTCGACGAGCACGGCCAGCCTCCGAGGGCCGACGAAGACCCGGCTCGGCGCGCGACCGACGTGCTGCTCGCACAGCTCGGGGAGCTGCGCCTCCGCCTCCCGGCAGGCGGCCGCGGGCAGCTCCTCGCAGCCGATCTCAAAGAGCAGTGTCGGCACGGGCCTCCAGCTCGAGGTAGAGCGACGCGATGCGACGCGCAAGCGTGCGCACGCGCCCGATGTACGCGGCGCGCTCGGTCACGGAGATGGCCCCGCGCGCGTCGAGCAGGTTGAACGTGTGCGAGCACTTGAGGACCTGGTCGTACGCGGGCAGCGGCAGACGGTGCTCGAGCAGGTCGCCGCACTCGTCCTCGTGCTCCGCGAAGCGGCGCGTGAGCACGTCGACCGGCGCGAGCTCGTAGTTGTAGGTCGACCATTGACGCTCGTTCTCGCGGTAGACGTCGCCCCACGTGACGCCCGGAGCCCACTCGAGCTCGAACGCGTTCGCCTTGCCCTGCAGGAAGAGCGCGAGCCGCTCGAGGCCGTACGTCATCTCGGCGGGAACGACCTCGACCTCGAGCCCGCCGAGCTGCTGGAAGTACGTCCACTGGGTGACCTCCATGCCGTCGAGCCACACCTCCCAGCCGAGCCCCCAGGCGCCGAGCGTCGGGGCCTCCCAGTCGTCCTCGACGAGCCGGAGGTCGTGCCGGGCGAGGTCGATCCCGATCGCCTCGAGCGAGGCGAAGTAGAGCTCGAGCACGTCGGGCGGGGCTGGCTTCAGGATCACCTGGTACTGCCAGAACTGCTGGAAGCGGAACGGGTTCTCGCCGTAGCGTCCGTCGGAGGGGCGGATCGAGGGCTCCACGTAGCCGGTTCGCCAGGGCCTCGGGCCGAGGCAACGGAGGAACGTGGCCGGATTCATCGTCCCCGCGCCGAGCTCGGTGTGGTACGGCTGCATCAGCACGCAGCCCCGATCGGCCCAGTAGCGCTCGAGCGCGACGATCATGTCCTGGAAGCTCAGGGCCAACGGGAGGGAGATCCTACTGGCGCTCGAGCAGCCGCTCGGACGGCGGTCCGAAGCCCACCTTCGCGTAGAGACCGTGCGCGTCGAGCGTGTGCAGCAACCACCGGCAGCCCGTGTAGGGGCCCCGCTCGGGGTCGTCGTCGAGCTGGAAGCCGCCGGGGAGGTCGCGCCTCAAGCCGAGAGCGTCCGCAGGCGGAAGCCGCCGTGGTGCTCGTACGAGGAGGAGATGACCCGGACGACCTCGCGTGCCGCCCGCTCGCCGAGCCCTACCGTGCCCGCCTCGGCGAGCGGCCGGCGCAGGAGGGCGTCGATGCCGCCCACGCCCGCCGCCGAGAGGGCGAGCACGCCCCTGCCGCCTGCGCACGCGAGGCAGACGACCCCGCCCGCCTGCGGCGAGTAGCCGGCGAACGGGCCCGCTGCGCCGCAGTCGGCGCAGCTCGAGAGGTGCGGGAGGTAGCCCGAGAGCCAGAGCAGCTTGAGCTGGAAGGAGAGCGCAAGGGGGTCGAGCTGCGGGGACGCGGCCCGCCCGCTCTCAGTCGCGTCGAGCGCGTCGAGGAAACGTGTCAGCGCCTCGAACGCGCGCGGGTTCGCCTCCTGCTCGCTGAACAGGCGCAGCATCGCCTCGAGCCCCACGAGTCCGGTGCCGAGACGGTACGGGTCCTCGCGTGCGAAGCGGTGCGGATCGATCAGGTCGACACCGGTGACGGTGCCGAGCTCGCCCGATCCCTGGTGCAGGAGCAGCTCCACGTGCGAGAGCGGCTCGAGCCGGGCGCCGAAGCGGGACTTCGTGCGACGGATTCCCTTCGCGATCGCGCCCACGCGGCCGCGGTCGAGCGTGTAGAGATGGAGCACGCGGTCGGCCTCGCCGAACCGAAACGAGCGCAAGACGACCGCCTCGGTCTTGTAGGTGCGTCCGGCCACGCGCCCGGAGTCTAGAGAGCGGCGCTACCGGAACGTTTTTCGGGCTCTCATCGTTTATTGGCCTCATGAGCAGAGTTCGCATGTACACGACGCGCTGGTGTGGGTACTGCGTCCGCGCGAAGGCGCTCCTGACGAGCAAGGGGATCGCGTTCGAGGAGATCGATCTCGACGACGAGCCGCGCTTCCGACAGACGCTGCACGAGCTGACCGGCGGCTGGACCGTGCCGCAGATCCTGATCGACGACGAGCCGATCGGCGGGTACACGGAGCTCTGGCGGCTCGAGAAGACGGGCCAGCTCGACGCGCGGCTCGCCGCGTAGGGCGCCCCAGCGTCGCGCCTAGCCGAGCGGGGCACCGAGCTGCTGGCAGCACGGGCAGTAGGAGGTCCCGCGTCCGCCGGCCCGGGTCTTCTCGATCGGCGTGCCGCAGCGCTCGCACGGCTCGCCCGCCCGGCCGTACACCCGGAACTCGAGCTGCATCGAGCCGGGATCTCCGTTCGGCGCCGCGTAGTCGCTCAGAGTCGCGCCCTGACGCGCGATCCCGAGCGCGAGGGCACGCCGGATCGCCCGGTGCAGCCTCCGTCGCTCGTCTGAGTCGAGCTCGCCGGCGGGCCGGAGCGGGTGGATGCGGGCGCGCCAGAGCGCCTCGTCGACGTAGATGTTGCCCAGGCCGGCGAGCGTTCGCTGGTCGAGGAGCGCCGCCTTGATCGGGGCCCGCCGGCCGCGGAGTCGCTCGCTCAGCATCTTCGCGGTGAAGCCCGGGGCGAGCGGCTCCTCGCCCACGCGGGCGCCGACGTAGGGGTCGAGCTCGCCGGGCTCCAGGAGAAGCCACGTCCCGAAGCGGCGGACGTCACGGTAGGCCACGTCCGTGCCGTCGTCCAGCGTGAGGACGGCACGGCTGTGCGGAAGCTCCGACAGCGACCCGGCAGGGCCGTGCCGGAACCCCCCGGTCATCCGCAGATGGACGAGGAGCGCCCGGCCGCTCTCGAGCCGGGCGATCAGGTACTTCCCGCGCCGCTCGAGCGCAGCGACTTGCTCGCCCACGAGCTCGGCGGCGATCTCTACGGGGTCGAAGGGTCGCACGAGCCGCCCGTCGTGGATCTCGACCCCCTCGAGCGTCCGTCCGACGAGCACGGGCTCGAGGCCGCGGCGAACCGTCTCGACCTCGGGCAGCTCCGGCACGGGCTCAGCCTAGGCCACTTCCGCCGGTAGACGCGGTGGGCGGACGCGTCCGGGCCGTCGGGGAAGCGCCTCCCTGAACGGGACGAGCGCCTGGCTGGACCGGCGGCTAGCGTGGCGGCATGGAAGGCGACGGGTGGGAGTGGGACGAGACGCTCTACGCGGGCAGCGCGGCCTACTACTCACGCGGCCGGCTCCCCTATCCCGCCGAGCTCGCCGCGGTCTTGCGTGAGGAGCTCGGGCTCGACGGGACCGGGCGCCTGCTCGACGTGGGTTGCGGCCCGGGATCGATCGCGCTTCTCCTCGCCCCCCTCTTCGATCAGGTCGTTGCCGTCGACGCGGACGGTGAGATGGTGGCGGAGGGCCGGCGCGAGGCGACGCGTCGCGGAGTCCGGAACGTCAGCTGGATCCGGATGCGAGCAGAGGATCTCGGAGCGGATCTGGGTCGGTTTCGCGCCGCCACCCTCGCGCAGTCGTTCCACTGGATGGATCGGGCCCGGGTGGCTTCCACGCTGTTCGCGATGCTCGAGCCCGGCGGTTCCTGGGTGCACGTGCACGCGACTACGCACCAGGGTGCCGGCAAACGTGGCGACGCACCTGAGCCGCGCCCGCCGCGCGAAGAGATCGCGAGCCTGATCCGCGCGTACCTCGGGCCTGTCCGGCGGGCCGGGCGTGGGACACTCCCTACGGGCACGGCCACGGGCGAGGCCGAGCTCATCGCCGCAGCAGGGTTCGCCGGCCCCCGGCGGCTCGAGGTCGAGGGCGGCCGCGTCCTCGAGCGATCGCAGGACGACGTGGTCGCGTCGGTCTTCTCGCTCTCCTCCGCCGCTCCGCATCTCTTCCGCGAGCGGCTCGGCGACTTCGAGGCCGAGCTGCGGACGTTGCTCGAGCGAGCCTCTCCCTCAGGTCGCTTTCTCGAGCGCACGCGAGAGATCGAAGTCGTCGTCTGGACGCGATAGCCGATTAACTTCGTACCTCTACTTTCCCCGGCGCTTTCGAGACCCCGCCGAACGGAACCTCCCGAGGGGATGAGAACCGATCAAGCCGTAAGAGGACTCAGGACTTGCGGCCGACGAAGATCGCCCAGCCGAGCAGCGCCCGCTTGAATCGGAAGTAGTCACTGCGGAACCGATCGTGCGCGATGCGCACTTCCTGCGCACCTGGGTGCTCCGGATGCTCATCGAGCCACTCCTCGATCGCCCGCCAGTGCAGACTCTCGTAGTGATCCCAGTCGTCTTCCGAGGCGGCGACGATCCCGGTGATCTGGAAGCCCGCGCGCTCGAAGCGGGCTACCGTCTCGTCCAGGCTGACGAAATCCTCCTCCGCGATTCCCTCTGGTAGCGGCCACTGCCGCCAGAAGGGCTCACCGATCGCAACGAGACCGCCGCTAGGCACGGAAGCGTGAAGGATTGCTGCTGCGTCGGCGATCGTCCCCCAGACGAAGGTGGCGCCGATGCAGAGCGCCGTGTCGAACGCTTCCGGCTCGATCTGGAAAGTCGCGGCGTCGGCCGTCTGCACGTCGATCAGCGAGCCAACCCCCGCAACGGCAGCCTGTTTCCGCGCCTCCTCGGCGAAGGACGGGCGTATCTCGATCGCGGAGATCCGGCAGCCGTAGGCTCCCGCAAGGATCGTGGCAGGCCCGCCCTTGCCGCAGGCGACGTCGAGGACCCGGCTCTCGTTGGTGAGGCGCAGGTGGTCGCCGACAAGCCTGATCTTCTCGGGGCTTGTGGGATTCTGAATCTCGTGGTCGCGCTCGATGATCTCCCAGGGCCAGAACATGCAAGCCACCCTACGCACCCTCCCGCCGAGCGTGCGCAGCCGGGGAGGTAGCTCAGGCGAGACCGTCGAGCACGAGCGCGCGCACGGGCGGCGCGTCGTCGGCGATCGAGTACGCAGCCAAAAGCTCCGCGCGCGCGGCCTCTGCCGACGACTCGTCCCCGGCGTGGATCTCCGCCAGCGTGTCGCCGGTCTCGACGCGATCGCCGCGCTTCGCGTGGCAGACGACCCCGACGGCGTGGTCGATCTCGTCGCTCTTCGTACGCCGCCCGGCGCCGAGCCGGAGCGCGGCCACGCCCACCCGGATCGCCTCGAGGCGGGAGACGAACCCTGCCCTCGGGGCCTCGAGCTCGAGCACGAGGTCTGCAACCGGGAGCGCGGCCTCGTCGGGATCCCCGCCCTGAGCGCGAACCCAGCGCCCGTAGAGGTGGAGCGCCGAGCCGTCGGCGATGGCGGTCTCCGCCCTGCGCCGGCCCTCGGCGAGGTCGACGCCGAGGTCGGAGAGCGACAGCAGTCGGGCGCTCGCGGTCAGGACCAGCTCGCGGAGGTCCGCAGGCCCCTCACCGCGAAGCGTCGCCAGCACCTCGCGCACCTCGAGCGCGTTGCCCACGGCCGAGCCGAGCGGCTGATCCATGTCCGTCAGCAGGCACACCACCTCCTTGCCGGCCCTGCGGCCCAGCTCGAGCATCGCCCCGGCGAGCTCGCGGGCGGCGTCGGGCGTCTTCATGAACGCGCCGTCGCCCACCTTCACGTCGAGCACGATCGCGTCGGCGCCCGCGGCCAGCTTCTTCGACATGATGCTCGCGGCGATGAGCGAGACGTTGTTGACCGTCGCCGTCACGTCGCGGAGCCCGTACAGCAGCCTGTCCGCCGGCACGAGGTCGGCCGTCTGACCGACGATCGCGAGACCGACGTCGCGAACCTGCGCGATGAACTCCGCATGCGAGAGCTCGACGCGGAAACCCGGGATCGACTCGAGCTTGTCGAGCGTGCCGCCCGTGTGGCCGAGCCCGCGACCGCTCATCTTGCCGAACGGCACGCCGCACGCCGCCACGACCGGCCCCAGGGCGAGCGAGGTCTTGTCGCCGACCCCGCCGGTGGAGTGCTTGTCGACGACCTTGCGCCCGAGCGCGGCCGCCAGGTCGATCGTCTCGCCGCTCGCGACCATCGCGTCGGTCAGGACAGAGGTCTCCGCGCTCGACAGGCCGCGGAAGTACACCGCCATCAAAAAGGCGGCCAGCTGGTAGTCGGGAATCTCCCCGCGCGCGTAGCCGAGCACGAGCTCGGCGAGCTCCTCGGGCGCCAGCTCCTCGCCGTCCCGCTTGCGCTGGATCAGCTCCGCGGGCCGGATCACGCCTTGTGGCCGACGAAGATGACCGGGCGGTTGCGGGCGATGAACGGCCCGTCGAGGTCGGGGACGCTCGCAGATCCGCCCCAGAGCCTCGCCGAGGCGCGCGCGTAACCCAGCACCGCCTCCCGGTCCGGGAAGCGCAGGATGCCACTCGCGTCCCTGACCTCCACTCGGGAGAAGTGGCGCCCCAGGAGCTCGGCACCGTCTTCGCCCCCGAAGCCGCTCGGCGGCCGCGGCGCCGCCCGGAAGAGGTCGCGGAGCTCGCTCAGGTGATCGGAGAAGTTCGTGACGGCGACCAGGCGGCCGCCGGGGCTCAGCACGCGTGCAAGCTCCGCTAGGGCGGTCTCCACATCCGGGACGTGGTAGAGCATCCAGGCCGCGACGGCGCAGTCGAAGGCGGCGTCTTCGAACGGCAGCGCTTGTACGTCGCCTATCCGGGCGTCCACTCCGCGGCCGCGCGCGAGCTCGACCATGCGCGGCGAGCTGTCGAGCGCCACCACCGTCGCGCCGAGTTCCGCCGCGATCCGTGCAGACAGCTCGCCCGGACCGCACCCGACCTCCAATAGGTGCCTGGGGCATGCCTCAGCCAGCGCCTGGAACGCGAGCTCCGGCGCATTCGGCCCCTCGGCCCAGCGATAGGCGGCGCGTCGTCCTTCGAGCCCGGTCTCGCTCGTGTACTCGGCACGGACGAGCTCGGGGTCGTCCTGCCTCACAGCTCCACGATCGGCTGCCCCGGCAGCCCGCGGGGCGGCGTC
>JBBSIG010000037.1:0-15972 GCA_038232215.1 Gaiellales bacterium
GCGATCGAGTACGACCCCAACCGCTCGGCGCGGATCGCGCTGCTGCACTACGCCGACGGGGCGAAGGCGTACATCCTCGCCCCTGCGCGGCTCAGGGTGGGCGCGCAGGTGGAATCCGGCCCGGGGGCCGACATTCGGCCGGGCAACGCGCTGCCGCTCGCGAACATCCCGACCGGCACTCTCGTCCACAACGTCGAGCTGAAGTCCGGGCGCGGCGGCCAGCTCGCGCGGAGCGCCGGCTCGGGGGTCCAGCTCGTGGCCAAGGACGAGGGCTACGGCGTGCTGCGCCTGCCCTCCGGCGAGATGAGGCGCGTGCTGCTCACCTGCCGCGCCACGGTCGGACAGGTCGGCAACGCGGATCACGAGAACATCACCGGCGGAAAGGCGGGGCGCAGCCGCTGGCAGGGCAAGCGGCCGGCGGTGCGCGGCTCCGCGATGAACCCCGTCGACCATCCGCACGGCGGCGGCGAGGGCAAGTCGAAGGGCGGCCGGCACCCGGTGACTCCATGGGGCGTGCCCACGCTTGGCAAGCGCACCCGCGCGAAGCACAAGGAGTCCGACAAGCTGATCGTCCGAGGCCGGCGACGCGGCAAGGAAAAACGCTGAAAATGCTCCGCATTTTTCAGCGGTCTAGTGTGATCTTTCGCTTCGCTCAGATGACAAAAGGAACGAGCAATGAGTAGATCTTCGAAGAAGGGGCCGTTCGTCGAGGAGCGGCTGATGAGCCGCATCGAGGCGATGAACGGCCGCAACGAGAAGCGGATGATCCGCACCTGGTCGCGTACGTCCACCGTCTTCCCGGAGATGGTCGGACACACGATCGCGGTGCACGACGGGCGCAAGCACGTGCCGGTCTTCATCAGCGAGCAGATGGTCGGGCACAAGCTGGGCGAGTTCGCCCCCACCCGCACGTTCCGGGGACACTCAGGCGATCGTCAGGCGAAGGTGCGGTAGTGGCGACGTCCGTGATCGAGAACCGTTCGGAGGTGCGCGCGGAGGCCAGATGGGTGCGTATCCCGCCCCGGAAGGCGCGCCTGGTCGCGGATCACATCCGCGGGCGAAGCGTGCCCGAGGCGCGGACGGTGCTCGCCTTCACGCAGCGCGCGGCGGCGCGCGAGATCGAGAAGGTCCTCCGATCTGCGGTCGCGAACGCCGCGGCGAACCACGGACTCCTGAACGACCAGGAGCTGACCGTCTCGGCCGTGTACGTCGACGAGGGGCCGACGATCAAGCGTGGGCGTCCGCGGGCTCGCGGCCGCTTTGCGCGGATCGAGAAGCGCACCTGCCACATCACAGTCAAGCTCGCCGAGAGCCAGACGTCCGGCGGTGCGCCGCGGCGAGAGGCTTCCGAGTCTGCCGAGGCAAAGCCGAAGGCAAAAACCAAATCCTCCGGTCAGCCGGAGACTTCGCGGAGGAGCTAGATGGGTCAGAAAGTTCATCCCGGCGGCATGCGCGTCGGCGTCATCCACGACTGGAAGTCGAACTGGTACACCGGGAAGAAGGAGTTCGCGGCGTACCTGCTCGAGGACGTCCGGATCCGCGAGCACATCTACAACAAGCTCTCGCACGCCGGTCTCTCGGACATCCTGATCCGCAAGGACAAGCAGCGGATCACGGTCGACATCTACACCGCTCGGCCCGGGATCGTGATCGGCAAGTCCGGCGTCGAGGTCGACGCGCTCCGCAAGGACCTGCACGCGCTTACGCACAAGAACGTGCACATCAACATCAACGAGATCAAGCGGCCCGAGCTCGACGCCAAGCTCGTGGCGCAGTCGATCGCGGAGCAGCTGCAGAATCGGGTCAGCTTCAGACGTGCGATGAAGCGCGCGCTCGCCTCCGGGATCCGCTCGGGCGCGAAGGGCGTCCGGATCCAGTGCGGCGGCCGCCTCGGCGGCACGGAGATGAGCCGCTCGGAGAGCTACTCAGAGGGGCGCGTGCCGCTGCACACGATTCGCGCCGACATCGACTACGGCTTCGTCGAGGCCAAGACGACGTACGGCCGCATCGGGGTCAAGGTCTGGATCAACAAGGGCGAGATCATGCCCGAGGGCTACGAGGGCATGACCGAGAAGGAGACGCGCCTCGGCGACCAGGATCAGGCGCGCAGGCGGCGCGGTGGAGCGGCGGAGGGACTCGGCGCCTCGCGCGACCAGGGTCGCAACCGCGGCGGCGATCGAGAGGGCCTCGGGCCGGTGCGGAAGCGCCGCCCGGGATCCGGACGCCCCGGTGCCGGGGGCCGCGGCGGCGGGACCGCCACCACCCGTCCGGGAGCGCGCGACCGCGCCCGCGGACAGGACAACGTCGAGAGCCCCCGCACCGACCCGAGCGCCGTCTCGGCCGAGGGCCGTGAGCAGCCGGTGGTCGAGCCGGAGACCGAGGTCGCGCCCGCGCCGGTCGTCGACGCGCCGGACTCGACGACGCCCGTCAAGCAGACGGAAGATCCGACGAAGCTCGAGGACGCGGGAGAGCAGGGCTGATGCTCGGTCCACGCAGGACGAAGTTCCGGAAGTACCAGCGCGGGCGTCGTCGCGGGACGGCGAAGGGTCAGACCCTGGTCCAGTTCGGCGACTTCGGCCTGAAGTCGCTCGACACCGGCTGGGTCACGAACCGGGAGATCGAGGCCGCGCGGATCGCGATGACGCGCAAGATCAAGCGCGGCGGCAAGGTCTGGATCAACGTCTTCCCGGACAAGCCCACCACCCAGAAGCCGGCGGAGACCCGCATGGGCAAGGGCAAGGGCTCGCCCGAGCACTGGGTCGCCGTGATCAAGCCCGGGCGCGTGATGTTCGAGCTGGCGGGGGTTCCCGAGCAGCTCGCGCGCGAGGCGCTCCGCCTCGCCGGCACGAAGCTGTCCGTGAAAACCAAGTTCGTGAAGCGGGAGGCTGATCTCTTTGAGGTCTAGAGAGCTGCGTGACCTGACCGACGACGAGCTCGAGCGCAAGCTGTCGGATACGCGTCAGGAGCTGTTCAACCTGCGCTTCCAGTCGGCGACCGGCGCGCTCGAGAACTCCGCGCGCCTCAGGCTCGCGAAACGCGAGATCGCGCGCATCCTGACCGTCCGGAACGAGCGCGAGTCGAGTCTGGAGAGACGCTAGATGGCCGACGAGCAGAAGCAGCCCGAGGAGTCACCGCCGGAGGACGAGGCCACCGTCGCGCCCGCGCTTCCGGAGGCCGCCGCCGACGAGCCGGAGGCTGGCCCGCCGCCGGCCGACGCGGCCGCGGCGACTCCCGTGGTCGACGAGCCGGCGCTCGAGGAGGTCGCGGCCGAGGCCGCCCCCGCCGACGACGCGGCCGCCGACCCGGAGCCCGAGCAGCCGGCCGAGTCCGAGCCCGCAGAGGCCGCCGCAGAGCCCGTGCCCGCGGAGGTTCCGGCCGAGGAGACGGTGGCCGTCCAGCCAGCGGCTCCCGCTCCGGTCTCGCAGCCGAAGGGAAACAAGAAGCGACTACCGCGCGCCGAGCGCAGACAGCGGCCGAGGCCCAAGCGAGCCGAGTCGGGCGAGCGCAAGCCGATCGTCCGCGTCCCGAGGCCCGAGTCTCCCCGCGGCCGTCGGCAGGAGCGACGGGGCGTGGTCGTCTCGAGCGCGATGGACAAGACCATCGTCGTCCGGGTCGAGACCGTGAAGGCGCATCCCCGCTACAAGAAGGTCGTGCGGCGCTCGACCAAGTTCCACGCCCACGACGAGCGGAACACGGCCAAGGTCGGAGACGTCGTTCGCATCGTGGAGACGCGGCCGCTCTCGAAGACGAAGCACTGGCGGCTGGCCGAAGTGGTGGAGGCGGCTCGGTGATCCAGCAGGAATCACGCCTGCGCGTCGCCGACAACACGGGGGCGCGCGAGATACTGTGCATTCGCGTCCGGGGGGGCTCGAAGCGCCGCTACGCGCGTGTCGGCGACATCATCACGGCGACCGTCAAGACCGCGACTCCGCAGGGTGCGGTCAAGAAGGGCGAAGTCGTGCAGGCAGTGGTCGTTCGGACGAAGAAGGCATACGGCAGGGACGACGGCACGATGATCGCGTTCGACGAGAACGCGGCGGTGATCATCGACGCCCAGCGAAATCCACGCGGGACGCGGATCTTCGGTCCCGTCGCACGGGAGCTGCGTGAGAAGAACTTCATGAAGATCGTCTCGTTGGCCCCCGAGGTACTATGATTTTCATGCTTCGCATGAAAATCATGATGAAAATCGTAAGTCAAAAGCAAGTGAGGATGAGCCGATGAAAGTGAAGAAGGGAGATACCGTTCAGATTCTTTCCGGCAAGGATCGCGGGAAGCAGGGACGCGTGCTCGAGGCGCGTCCGAGCGAGCGACGCGTCGTCGTCGAGAACCTGAATCTGATCAAGCGTCACACGCGGCCGCGGCCGATCCAGAACCAGAGCCGTATGGGCGGTCCGCAGATGACGCCGGGCGGCGTGATCGAGAAGCCGGCGCCCCTCCCTGCCGGCAACGTCATGGTCGTCTGCCCGACCTGCAAGCTCCCGACCCGGGTCGGCGTCGCCTTCAAGGACGTCAAGGGCGAGCGCGTGAAGGTGCGCGTCTGCCGTCGTCCCGGTTGCGGCCAGGAGATCGACAAGTGACGGCGACGCGGACGAGATCAGGCGGCTCGAAGGAGCAGTACGTGCCGCGGCTGAAGCAGCGCTACGACGACGAGCTCCGCAGCGCGCTGAAGGACGAGCTCGGCCTGTCCTCGATCATGCAGGCACCGACCGTCTCGAAGATCACGCTCAACATGGGCGTCGGGGAGGCGAAGACCGACGCCAAGCAGCTCGATTCCGCACTGGTGGAGCTGACGACGATCGCCGGCCAGCGCGCCCAGATGCGCCAGGCCCGGAAGTCGATCGCCAACTTCAAGCTGCGCGAGGGAATGCCGATCGGCGCGCGCGTGACGCTCCGCGGAGCGCGCATGTGGGAGTTTCTCGATCGCCTCGTCTCGATCGCGCTGCCGCGGATCCGCGACTTCCGCGGGCTCAGCCCGAGCTCGTTCGACGGGCGCGGCAACTACTCGCTCGGGGTTCGCGAGCAGATCATCTTCCCCGAGATCGACTACGACGACGTCCAGCAGGTTCGCGGCCTCGACATCGCGATCACCACGACCGCGAGGACGGACGACGAGGCCCGCGCGTTGCTGCGCGGCCTCGGACTGCCGCTCGCGACCGACGGCAGGAGGGAAGGCTAGATGGCGAAGAAATCGCTCGTGGTCAAGCAGGCGAGGCCCCCGCGCTACAAGGTGCGAGGCTATACGCGCTGCAACCGGTGCGGGCGCCCGCGGGCCGTGTTCCGCAAGTTCGGTCTCTGCCGCATCTGCCTGCGCGAGCTCGCTCACCAGGGAGTGATCCCCGGCATGACGAAGAGCTCCTGGTGATGATGCGGAAAATGCTCACACATTTTCCGCATGGTTTGGTTTGTCCCTTCGCTTCGCTCGGGAGAACAAATGCTCACTGATCCCGTTGCCGACATGCTGACCCGGATTCGCAACGCGAACAAGGCCATGCAGGATCGGGTCGAGATGCCGACCTCGCGCCTCAAGGAGGAGATCGCTCGCCTCCTGAAGGAGGAGGGCTACATCAAGGATCTTCGCGTCCAGAAGGGCGAGAGCTTCGACACGTTGATCGTCGAGCTGAAGTTCGGTCGGAACCGCGAGCGGATCATCACGGATCTGAAGCGGATCTCGAAGCCGGGTCGTCGTGTCTACGCGCGCAAGGATCGCCTACCGCGTGTACTCGGGGGCATGGGCACCGCGATCATGTCCACGTCGACCGGACTCGTCACGAGCCGGACCGCCGAGCAGCGCGGCCTCGGCGGCGAGGTGATCTGCTTTGTGTGGTAGACGAGGATTTTTTTTGGTCGAGCTTTTGCGCCCGCAGGGTGGAAAAGCTCGATGAGTCGAATTGGAAGAAAGCCAATTGAGTTGCCCGCCGGGGTTACCGTGGGCATCGACCCGGGGCGCGTGATGGTCAATGGACCGCTCGGCGAGCTCGTCCAGCAGGTGCCCGCCCGGATGAGGATCGAGCAGTCCGACGGCGAGATCACGGTCGCCCGCCCCACCGACCGCGGCGAGGACCGGGCGCTGCACGGACTCACGCGCTCGCTCGTGGCCAACATGGTCGAGGGCGTCACGAAAGGCTTCGAGAAGCGGCTCGAGATCCAGGGGGTCGGCTACCGCGCCACCCTGCGAGGCACCGACCTCGAGCTGGCGGTCGGCTTCTCGCACACGGTCGTGATGAAGCCGCGCGAAGGCATCGTCTTCGAGGTTCCGGCTCCTACGCAGGTCGTCGTCAAGGGCATCGACAAGCAGCAGGTCGGCCAGACCGCGGCAGAAGTGCGCGCCGTCAGGCCTCCCGAGCCCTACAAGGGCAAGGGGATCCGCTACCAGGGCGAGGTCGTCCGCCGCAAAGTCGGCAAACGAGCATGAAAATGCTGGCGCATTTTCATGCTGTTGAGTTTGTCCCTTCGCTTCGCTCGGGAGGAGTTGAAACCGCTTGAGCACACTCACGAAGAGCCAGGCACGAGACCGCCGCCACCGGCGGGTTCGCGGAAAGGTCTCCGGGACCGCCGAGCGGCCGCGCCTCGCCGTCTTCCGCTCCAACAAGGGGATCTCGGCGCAGCTCGTCGACGACGGCGTCGGGAAGACGCTGGCCTCCGCGAGCTGGCTCAACCTGAAGTCCTCGTTCAAGGGCACGAAGACCGAGCAGGCGGCCGCGGTCGGCAAGCTGCTCGCAACGAACGCGAAGAAGGCCGGGATCGAGGCGGTCGTGTTCGACCGCGGCGGGTACCTGTACCACGGACGGGTCAAGGCTCTCGCCGACGGTGCCCGCGAAGGAGGGCTGAGGTTTTGATCGACGTGCAGGAGACGAGGGAGCTCAAGGAGCGAGTGGTCGAGATCAACCGCGTGGCCAAGGTGGTCAAGGGCGGTCGCCGTTTCTCGTTCACGGCGCTCGTGGTGATCGGCGACGAGGTCGACCGGGTCGGCGTCGGCTACGGCAAGGCGCGCGAGGTGCCGCTCGCGATCACGAAGGCCGTCGACGACGCCAAGAAGAATCTGTTCACGGTGCCGAAGCACGGCACGACGATCACGCACCAGATCCTCGGTCGCTTCGGCGCCGCGCGTGTCCTGCTCCGTCCGGCGAGCGAGGGCACCGGCGTCATCGCGGGCGGCGGCGTGCGCGCCGTTCTGGAGCTCGCGGGAATTCGCGACATCCTCGCCAAGAGTCTCGGAACGACGAACCCGATCAACATGGCGAAGGCGACCGTGAACGGGCTCAAGAACCTGCGCCGGCCGGAGGACGTGGCCCGGAGTCGAGGGCTCTCCGTCCAGCAGGTGCTTCCGTATGTCGCGCGGACGAACCCGGAGGCCGCCGAGCAGGCAGCCGCCGAGCCGGTCGCGGAGGGAGGGGACGATGGCCAAGCTGAAGATCACCCAGGTTCGTAGCCAGATCGGCCAGAGCCCGCGGCACCGCGGCACGCTTCGCGCTCTCGGCCTCGGCAGGATCGGCCGGACGGTGGAGCACCCGGAGAGCCCACAGCTCGCCGGTATGCTGCGCAAGGTCCGTCACCTGGTCGAGGTGGAGGCTCCCAAGCCGTGAGCGACGATCTGAATCTCTCGAACCTCCGGCCCGCGAGCGCGCGCAAGGAATGCAAGCGCATCGGCCGTGGGCTCGGCTCCGGCAAGGGGCGCTACTCCGGGCGAGGGATCAAGGGTCAGAAGTCGCGCGCGGGCTCCAAGAAGATGCGGCCGGGGTTCGAGGGCGGTCAGATGCCGCTCGCCATGCGTGTGGGCAAGCAGCGGGGCGCGACGTCGAAGGACGCCATGCCGATCGGTCCTCACCGGACGCAGACGGTGCCCGTCAACGTGCGGGACCTCGAGCGCTTCGAGGCGGGAGCCGAGGTGGCGCCCGACAGCCTCGTCGCCGCGGGTCTGATCAAGAACACGCGGATCGACGTGAAGATCCTCGGCGGGGGCGACCTGACGAGGGCGCTCGCAGTCACCGCACACGGGGTCTCCGCGAGCGCGCGCGAGAAGATCGAGGCGGCCGGCGGCTCGGTCACCCTCCTGCGGGGCGAGCCGGTGGCGAAGAAGCGTCGGGCCAAGCGCCCGGTGCCGGCGGCCGGAGACTAGCTCCGTGTTCTCCTGGCTGACCAACGCCTGGCGCGTGCCCGAGCTGCGCCGGCGGGTGCTCTTCACGGGCGTGATCCTCGCGCTCTACCGACTCGGCTCGTGGATGCCGGCCCCCGGGATCGACGCCGAGCAGATCCAGAACTACTTCAAGCAGCAGGGCGGCACCGTGCTGGGCCTGCTCAACCTGTTCTCGGGCGCGGCCCTCTCGCGCTTCTCCATCTTCGCGCTCGGGATCATGCCGTACGTGACCGCGTCGATCATCCTCCAGCTGATGACGGTCGTCGTCCCGCGGCTCGAGCAGCTGCAGAAGGAAGGCGAGTCGGGCTACGCGAAGATCAACCAGTACACCCGCTACCTGACGGTCGCCCTGGCTGTCGCGCAGTCGACCGGATACGCGTTCCTCTTCAAGCGGCAGGGCGCGCTCCAGGCGGATACCGGCCGGCTCGTCCTGATCGTGCTGACGCTGACGGCGGGCACGACCCTCCTGATGTGGATGGGGGAGCTGATCACGAAGCGGGGCGTCGGGAACGGGATCTCGCTCCTCATCTTCGCGTCCATCCTCGCGACGGCGCCTTCCGGCGTGAGCGCGTGGGTCAACGGCGGGCCGATGGAGAAGCTGTTCTTCCCGCTGATCGCGATCGGGATCATCGTCGCCGTTGTCTTCATCCAGGAGGGGCAGCGCCGGATCCCGATCCAGTACGCGAAGCGCATGGTGGGCCGCCGCATGACCTCGGGAGGCTCGACCTACATGCCGTTGCGCGTGAACATGGCGGGCGTCATCCCCGTCATCTTCGCGGCCGCGCTGCTCGCCTTTCCGCCGACGATCGCGCAGTTCTTCCCGCAGACGCAGGGCCTCATCAACCGTCACTTCCAGACGGGCAACCTCTCCTACATCCTCATCGAGGGCGCCCTGATCGTCATCTTCACGTACTTCTACACCGCTGTTCAGTTCAACCCCGTCGACCAGGCCGACAACCTGCGCAAGTACGGCGGCTACGTACCCGGTATTCGCCCGGGGCCGCCGACCGCGCAGTACTTCGACCGCGTGCTGACCCGCCTGACGCTGCCGGGCTCGCTCTACCTCGCTCTCGTCGCCGTCCTACCGAGCATCTTCATCCGCTACTTCGGCTTCTCGCAGTCCACCTCCCGCGCCCTCGGCGGCACGTCGGTCCTGATCGTGGTCGGCGTGGCGCTCGACACCATGCGCCAGATGGAGTCGCAGATGATGATGCGCTCCTACGAGGGCTTCCTCAAGTAGTGGTCACGACTCCGTCGGCCGCGTGCGAGGCAGGCTCGACGACCCGTCCGGGCGGGCGCGTCACATAGCCGTCAACGTCCTTCTCCTCGGCCCCCAGGGGGCGGGCAAGGGGACGCAGGCGAAGCGGATCTCCGCGGCCTACGGCATCCCTCACGTCGCCACGGGCGACATCCTGCGCGGGGCGATCGACGCCGGCACCGAGCTCGGCCTGCGCGTCCAGCCGATCCTCGAGGCGGGCGACCTCGTCC
Organism: Gaiellales bacterium; assembly: GCA_038232215.1. Classification (GTDB taxonomy): domain Bacteria; phylum Actinomycetota; class Thermoleophilia; order Gaiellales; family Gaiellaceae; genus JBBSIG01. Next base: position 9,626 of record JBBSIG010000037.1, read on the forward strand.
CCGACGAGCTCATGGTCGGCCTGATCCGCGAGCGCCTGTCGGCCGAGGACACCGACTCCGGCTTCGTCCTCGACGGCTTTCCGCGCACCGCCGCCCAGGCGGAGGCGCTCGACGCCATGTTCGGCGACATCGGGCGTGCGTTCACGGTCATCTTCGCGCTTCAGCTCGCCGACGAGACGGCGGTGGAGCGCCTGCTGCGGCGGGCACGAGAGGAAGGCCGGCTCGACGACACGCCGGACGCGATCGCGACCCGGCTCGCCCTCTACCACCAGGAGACCGAGCCGCTCGTCGAGCACTACCGGATCCGCGGCAACGTGGTCACGATTCACGCCGACCGCTCCGTGGGCGAGGTCTTCGGAGAGATCCAGCAGGCCCTCGAGCAGGCCGCCAACGCCGTCCAGAGCGGGAGCCGCCTGTGACGAGCGTGGCCTCCCTGCCGGCCTCGCGCCCGACCGCGGCGGACGTCTCGTGATCATCCGGAAGTCCGCGGCGGAGCTGGAGCAGATGGCGCGCGCCGGCGAGGTCGTCGTCGAGACGCTCGCGCTGATCGGCGACCACGTCCGGCCCGGCGCCACGACGGCCGAGCTCGATCGCCTCGCAGCGGAGCACATCCGGTCGCGGGGCGGGACACCCACCTTCAAGGGCTATCGCGGGTACCCGGCGTCGATCTGCGCGTCTCCGAACAGCATGGTGGTGCACGGGATCCCGGGCCCGTACGCGCTCGAGGAGGGCGACGTGCTCTCGGTCGACGTAGGCGTCACGCTCGAGGGCTTCGTCGCCGACTCGGCGTACACGTTCGCCGTGGGCGAGGTGTCGGCCGGGGCCGAGCGCCTGCTCGAGACCTGCCAGGCCGCCCTCGCCGCCGGCATCGAGGAGTGTCGCGTCGGGAATCGCCTCTCGGACATCTCGCACGCGGTGCAGCGCGTGACCGAGGAGGCGGGCTTCTCCGTCGTGCGCAGCCTCGTCGGCCACGGAGTCGGGCGCTCGATGCACGAGGACCCCCAGATCCCGAACTTCGGCGAGCCGGGCCGGGGCCCCGCGCTGGCGCCTGGCATGGTCTTCGCGATCGAGCCGATGATCAACGCGGGCGGAGCCGACATCCGCGTCCACGACGACGGCTGGTCGATCTCGACGAGGGACGGGTCGCTCTCGGCGCACTTCGAGCACACCGTCGCGGTCACCGACGAGGGGCCCCGGATCCTGACTCCGCGGGAGGGCCGGGTCGGAGCCGGTTTGCTACGATGACGCTCCGCTGCGCGGCTCGTCTGCGCGCGCGTGTCGATGGTCGACCCCGCGCTCGTCCGGCGCGGTCCGTACGAGAGAGGCATGCCAGTCAAGGAAGAGAAGATCGAGGTCGAAGGCGAGGTCGTAGAGGCGCTTCCCAGCACGATGTTCAGGGTTCAGCTCGAGAGTGGGCACGACGTGCTCGCGAAGATCTCGGGGAAGATGCGCAAGCACTACATCCGAATCCTGCCCGGCGACAAGGTGAAGGTGGAGCTGTCGCCCTACGATCTCACGCGCGGCCGTATCACCTACAGACACCGATGAAGGTTCGAGCCTCAGTCAAGCCCATGTGCGAGCGCTGCCGCGTGATCAAGCGGCACGGCCGCACCATGGTCATCTGCACCAATCCCCGGCACAAGCAAAGGCAGGGCTAGCTCGTGGCACGCATCGCGGGAGTCAACCTCCCGAACCAGAAGCGACTCGAGGTCGGGCTGACGTACATCTACGGGATCGGGCAGCCGAGGGCGCGCCAGATCGCGGCCGAGCTCGGCCTCTCGAAGGACACGAAGGTGCGCGACCTGACGGACGACGAGGTCACTCGCCTCCGCAACCACATCGACGCCGGCCTGCAGGTCGAGGGCGACCTGAGGCGCGAGCGCTCGCAGGCGATCAAGCGACTCTCCGAGATCGGTGCGTACCGCGGCATGCGCCACCGCCGCGGCCTGCCCGTGAACGGCCAGCGCACGAAGACGAACGGCCGCACCCGCAAGGGGCCGAAGAAGACCGTCGGCCGGGGCAAGAAGGCGAAGTGACGAGCGGCGTCTCCCACCGCGCCCCGCGTAGGCTCCGGGGCGGAGCGTCGCGCGTCGTCCACACCGTGGGCGGGGAGCGCTGATGGCCCCTCCGAGAAGGCAGGCGACCCGCGGCCGCACCCGCCGCCGCGTCAGGAAGAACATCGCGATCGGACAGGCGCACATCAAGACGTCGTTCAACAACACCATCGTCGCCCTCACCGACGGGGACGGCAACGTGATCGCGTGGGAGTCCGCGGGCTCCGCGGGCTTCAAGGGCTCCCGCAAGTCGACGCCCTTCGCCGCCCAGGTCACGGCCGACTCGTGCGCCCGCAAGGGCATGGAGCACGGCCTGCAGAAGGTCGAGGTCTTCGTGAAGGGCCCCGGCTCCGGGCGGGAGACGGCGATCCGCTCGCTGCAGGCGGCCGGGCTCGAGATCCTCGGCGTGCGGGACGTCACGCCGCAGGCCCACAACGGCGTCCGCCCGCGGAAGAGGCGCCGGGTCTGATGGCCAGGGACACCTCTCCCAAGTGCAAGCAGTGCCGCCGCGAGGGCATGAAGCTGTTCCTGAAGGGCGAGCGCTGCCTGACCGAGAAGTGCGCGATCGAGCGGCGAAGCTATCCGCCCGGCGAGCACGGCCGCGGCCGCATCAAGCAGTCGGAGTACCTGCTCCAGCTCAGGGAGAAGCAGAAGGCCCGTCGGTACTACGGTCTACTCGAGAAGCAGTTCCGCCTCTACTACTCGAAGGCCGCTCGCGGCTCGGGCATCACGGGCGAGACACTGTTGCGGATGCTCGAGACTAGGCTCGACAACGTGGTCTACAGGCTCGGCTTCGCGGCGTCTCGCGCCCAGGCGCGCCAGCTCGTGCGGCACGGTCACTTCCACGTCAACGGCCGCCGCGTGAACATCCCGAGCTACGGTGTCAAGCCGGACGACGTCGTCACGATGGCCCCGGACTCGTCGGCCGAGCGGACGATCCGGGACGCGACCGACCTCACGGCCTCCGTGGCACCCTGGCTGCAAGCCGACCACGACGGACTCACCGGCAAGATCCTGAAGTGGCCGGAGCGAGGCGAGATCGACACGCCCGTCCAGGAGTCGCTCATCGTGGAGCTCTACTCGAAATGAGCAAACCGTTGCAGGTTCGCTCATTGGAATACTTCAAGAAATAGAGACAGAAAACGAGACCTCGCGCTCTTGCTCTCCGCGAGCCGAGCGAGGGCGCCTCGGATAAAAGAAAGGACCGCATGGCAATTCGCACCAGCCCCGGGAGCTTCCAGGTTCCGAAGATCGTGCACGAGGAGGTGAACGCCGACCAGGGCGTCTTCGAGATCGAGCCGCTCGATCGCGGCTTCGGCTACACCTTCGGCAACTCGCTCCGGCGCGTCTTGCTCTCGTCGCTCGAGGGTGCCGCCGTCACCTCGGTGAAGATCGAGGGCATCGCGCACGAGTTCACGACGCTCCCGGGCGTCCAGGAGGACGTCACGGACATCATCCTCAACCTCAAGAACCTGATTGCCCGTCTGCACGGCGACTCTCCCGAGGTTGAGGTTCACATCGCGAAGAAGGGCCCCGGCAAGGTGACCGCGGCGGACATCGAGGCGCCGGCCGAGCTCGAGATCCTGAACCCGGACCTCGTCGTCGCCAGCCTCTCCGAGAAGGGAAAGCTCGAGCTGACGCTCACCATCGGGCGGGGTCGCGGGTACGTCCCGGCCGAGCTGAACCGGGGGCCCGAGACCACGATCGGCGTCATCCCCGTGGACTCCATCTTCTCGCCGGTCCGGCGCGTCTCGTACGACGTCGAGGCCGCGCGCGTGGGGCAGCGCACCGACTACGACAAGCTACGGCTCGACGTCACCACCGACGGCTCGATCGACCCACGCTCGGCCATCGGCCAGGCGGCGGAGATCCTCATCCGGCAGCTCGCGATCTTCACCGATCTCGAGAAGATGGAGGGCTTCGGCGAGGCGGCCGCTGCGTCGAGCGACGGCGCGGGCGTCGAGGTGCCCCTCGCGCACGGGATGGAGAACTTCCCGATCGAAGAGCTCGAGCTTGGCGTTCGCTCCTACAACTGCCTCAAGCGGGTCGGCATCGAGACGATCGGCGACCTCGTCGTCAAGAGCGAGAACGAGCTCGCGTCGATCCCGAACTTCGGCAAGAAGTCGATCGAGGAAGTGAAGGAGACGCTCGCGACCCACGGACTCACCCTCCGGGGCGGCGAGGGCGCGTAGGTGGCCCCCGCCAGAAGTACCGTCGGCCAGGCCGATCGGAAGCGGCACCTGCGGGCGTCCTCGCTCGGCCCCGTACCCTTCGGGTGCGCGACCTCCCTGCGTCCTTCGCAGGCGGCCGTTTCCGATCGCCCAGACGTGACAGAACTTCTGGCGGTGACCACTAAGCCATGAGACATCAGCGCGCAGGCAAGAAGCTCGGCCGTGACTCGGCGCACCGGAGAGCGCTGTTCTCGAACCTCGCCGGTGCGCTGATCGAGCACGGACGTATCCGCACGACGGAGGCGAAGGCGAAGGCGGTGAAGCCGATCGCGGAGAAGATGATCACCCTCGGCCGGCGCGGCGACCTGGCGGCCCGCAGGCAGGCGATCGCCTACCTGCGCTCGCAGGAGATCGTCCACAAGCTCTTCGCGGAGGTGGCTCCGCGCTTCGCGGACCGCCCGGGCGGCTACTCGAGGATCGTCAAGCTCGGCGCCCGCCAGGGGGACGCCGCGGAGATGGTCTACCTCGAGCTCGTCGACCACACCCCCTGAGCGACCAAGAGACAGTCTGTTACTTGGCTCGGGCGGTCAGGCGGCCGAGCCGAGGCCTGCGCTGACGCCGGCGATGATCAGGCCGCCGACCGTGATGGAGGCGAAGGAGCGCACGAAGCTCGTCTCGAAGTAGCACCAGCGCAGCCACGCCAGCACGAGCAGCTCGAGTGCCACGACGATCGCCGCGGCGAGGAGCGCCGCGCGGTAGTGCGGGATCAGGAAGGGCAGCGTGTGGAGGATGCCGCCGACGAAGGTGCCGAGCCCGGTGATACCACCGCGGACGGCTGGGCTGCCGCGCCCGGTCAGCTCCCCGGTGTCGGAGAGCCCCTCGGAGAAGGCCATGCTGATCCCGGCCGCGATCGCCGTCGCCGTTCCGGCGATGAAGGCGATGTGCGGCCTGTGCGTGGCGAGGGCGACTGCGAAGATCGGCGCGATCGTCGAGAGCGAGCCGTCGATCAGCCCGATCATGGCCGGCTGCACGCGCTGGAGGAGGAAGCGCTCGTGGGTGGTCACGTAATCTTAGTATACAGGAGTTATTACAAGTCCCTAGAGCGTAAAGTGAACCTGACAAAAGAGTGCAGGCGCACCTGACGCAGCGGTCGATCGGCTCGTGCTCCTGAGGCTGACCCTCGAGTACGACGGCACCGGCTTCCACGGCTGGGCCGCGCAGCCGGGCCTCCGAACCGTCGAGGGGACGGTCCGGGCCGCGCTGGAGGAGGTCTTCCCCGGCGCGATGGCGCTCGCGGTCGCGGGTCGCACCGATGCCGGCGTGCACGCGCTCGGCCAGGTGGCGAGCGTGGAGGTCGGAACGCGCGGGCCCGCGCTCGAGCGCGCGGCGAGCGCGCTCAACCGGGTGCTTCCGGACGACGTCTCCGTGCTCGACGCCCACCAAGCCTCGCCGACCTTCCACGCACGCCACTCGGCGCGCGCCCGCACGTACCGCTACCGGATCCACCGCCGCGCCTCCGCGTCGCCCTTCGAGGCGCGACGCAGCCTCTGGTGGCCGCGGCCGCTCGATCTGGGCGCTCTGTCGGAGTGCGCCCGAATGCTGGTGGGCGAGCACGACTTCCGTGCGTTCACGGTGACGCAGACGCTCCATGGCGTCTTCACGCGCCGGATCCTGGCAGCGGACTGGCGCGCCGACGGGGAGCTGCTCGAGTTCGAGATCGCGGCGAACAGCTTTCTCCGGCACATGGTGCGGGCGCTCGTCGGCACCATGCTCGACGAGGGTCCCGAGCGGCTCGGAACGCTGCTCCGGGGACGTCCGCGCAGCGAGGCGGGACGCACGGCGCCTCCGTGGGGGCTGTACCTGGTGCGCGTCGAGTACCCCGATACGATCTAGATCGTGCGACGCGATCCCGTGCTCTTCGATCTCGACGGCACGCTGATCGACTCGGGACCAATGATCCTCGCCTCGTTCCGCCATGCGACGCAGACGGTCCTCGCACGCGAGATCGCGGACGAGCATCTGCTCGCGCACGTCGGCGGCTCGAGCCTGCGGGCCCAGATGAGCGTCATCGATCCGGATCGCGTAGACGACCTGGTTCGGGCCTACCGAGCGCACAACGAGC
>JBBSIG010000038.1:0-15948 GCA_038232215.1 Gaiellales bacterium
CGAGCTCCTCGTGCGTGGCGTAGCCGTCCTCGTCCCAGTCGTCCTCATCCTCGGCGATGCCGAAGTAGACGAGGGTCTTGTTCCAGACGTCGCCGAAGCCCATCAGGCCGGATGTTAGCCCTGTAGCAGCGCGCTGCCCACCCGCACGAGCGTGGCTCCCTCCTCGACGGCGACGCGGTAGTCCTGGCTCGTGCCCATCGAGAGCTCGCCGAGACCGTGCTTCCGGGCGAGCTCCGCCAGACGCCGGAAGTACGGCCGCGACGCCTCCGGGTCGGCGGTCGCCGGCGGCATGGTCATCAGTCCGCGTACGTCGGGGTAGGCGGCGAGGAGCCGCTCGAGCTGCTCGGGCCGCACCCCCGACTTCGCCGGCTCCCCGGACAGGTTGACCTCGACGAGCGCCGGGATGTGCAGGCGCCGCGCCGCGGACTCGGAGGCGAGCGAGTGGCAGAGCTCGCAGAGCCCGTTCACGACGGCCGCCTTGCGACTCTGCAGGTGACCGATGAAGTGCCACCGGAAGGCGTCGCCGTAGAGCTCGTGCTTCGCTCGGAGATCCTGGGCGCGGTTCTCGCCGACGACCTCGACTCCGGCCTCCGCGAGGACGCCGAGGCGCTCGGCGGAGACGTACTTCGTCGCGACCACGATCGTCACCCCCGGTCCGACCTCGGCCTGGAGTCGTGCGTAGCGCTCCCGCACCTCGTCAGGCGACAGCCCCGATCACCCCCTGGCGGCCGGTGACGCCGGCGTCGCGGCGATGCGAGAAGAAGAGCTCCGGATGGCAGGCCGTGCAGAGATCGACCCGCTCGACCCGGGAGCAGCCGGCCGCCGCGAGCGCGCGCTCGGCGCTCAGCCAGAGATCGAGCCTGGTGCCGCGCAGGACGTCGGGCCCGAACGCGGCCACGAAGGGCTCCCCCACCTCCGGCCCGACCTCGTAGCAGCACGGGCCGATCGCCGGTCCGAGGACGGCCGCCGTGGGGCCATCGAGCGCCTCGATCCCGGCGCCGACGATTCCGGCGAGCAGCCCGCGCCGGCCGGCGTGGAGGACGGCGAGCGCGGGCCTCGTTCGCGCACGAGGCAGGCGTACGACCGCGATCGGCAGGCAGTCGGCCGCCAGGGCGAGGAGCGCCTGTCCGGGCTCCTCGCTCCAGAGACCGTCACCGGGCTCGACGCGGCCTGTGCTCCCGGCGCGTCTGACGACGGCGGTGTGGACCTGGCGGTTGAGCGCGATTCGCTCGGGCTCGAGGTCGACCGCCGTCGCGAGCCGGCGGCGGTTCTCGTCGACGTGCGTCGGCTCGTCGGCGGTCAGGCGACCCAGGTTGAGCGACGCGAACGCTCCCCCGCTGACACCGCCTACACGCGTCGAGAAGGCGACCTCGTAGGGCCCAGGCGCGTCCCAGAGCAGCAGGGGCAGCGTCATTCGAGCAGCTCCCGCGCGGCGGCGAGCTCGGAGGCGCGCCCGTCGAGCCGCCCGTCGAGCTTGCGGGCGAGCAGCTCGTCGAGGATCTCGCCCACCCGCGGCGACTCCTCGAGGCCGAGTGCCGCGAGATCCGCGCCCGTGATCTCGAGCCGCACGTGACGCGACGCGGCGAAGTAGTCGTGGAGCGGCCCGCTGTCCGAGAGCGCGAGCGCGACGAGAGGAGCGTCGGGGTCGGCCTCCCGTGCGAGGGCCGCGAGCTGCGAGGGCCGGACGCCCGTCAGCGAGGCGAGCTGTGGAGCGACGCGGACCGCAGAGGCGACCGCCCTCGCGTCGACCCGGCGCAGCTTGAGCGCACCGAGCCACTCCGACAGCTCCGCGCGGGCGAGGCCTCTCGCGAGCACGGCGAGCACCGGCCTCCAGCGAGGCACGTCGACGCCGTACCGGTCGCGCAGCTCGACGACCCGGCCGACGACGGCCGCAGGCTGGACGCCCGCCGCCAGCCCGGGATGGATCGCCCGCGCGGCTGCCAGCTCGCCGAGCCGGACGACCGACGCCGCGGCCTGCCGCTCGTCGAGGAGGGCGACGAGCTCCTCCCGCACGCGGGCGCCGGAGAGGAGGCCGATGCCGGCGACACCCGCCCGTGCGAGGGCCTCGGTGTGCTCGTCCATCCGGAAGCCGAGCCGGCTCTCGTACCTGATCGCGCGCAAGATCCTGGTCGGGTCGTCCACGAACGACGCATCGTGGAGCACCCGGACCGCCCCGCGCTCCAGGTCGAGCCGGCCGCCGTGCGGATCGACGAGGGTCCCGAGGTCCTCGGCCCTGAGCGAGGCCGCGAGGGCGTTGATGGTGAAGTCGCGGCGACGCAGGTCGTCCTCGAGCGAGCCGGGCGAGACCTCGGGCAGCGCGGCCGGCTCCGGGTAGCGCTCGCTGCGGGCGGTCACGACGTCGACGTGCAGCGACCCGAGGCGGACGACCGCCGTGCCGAAGGCGCCGTGCGCGGTGACGCGCCCTCCGAGCTCGCGAGCGAGGCGCCGCGCAAAGGCGACCCCGTCCCCTACGACCGCGAGATCGACGTCCGCGCTCGGCGAGCCGAGCAGGAGATCTCGAACGGTCCCGCCCACCAGGTAGGCACCGCCCAGCCGCTGCACCGCCTCCGCGACCGGTCCCAGCTCGGGCGGGAGCCGGTCGAGCCTCTGCGGAGCCTCCACCCGTTCCTAGACGAGCGCGATCGCCTCGATCTCGACGAGCGCGCCCGATGGCAGCGCCGAGACCTCGATGGTGGAGCGCGCCGGCGGGCTCTCGCCCACGTGCCGCGCGTACACCTCGTTCATGGCCGCGAAGTCGCCGAAGTCGGCCAGGAAGACCGTCGTCTTCACGAGCCGGTCGAGCCCGCTGCCCGCCGCCGCGAGAATCGCTCCGAGGTTCGAGAAGGCCTGCTCGGTCTGGGCATGGATGTCTCCGGCCACCTCGCTCGAGCCCGGCCGGAGGCCGATCTGCCCGGCCACGAAGACGAGCTCGCCCGCGCGGATCGCCTGCGAGTAGGGAGCGCCTCGGAACGGGCCGGGCGCCGCGTCGGTCGACACGACTGACTTCTCCGGCATCGCTACTCCTTTCTGACACGCGCGCGGCATGCCTGACCGAGCGCGACGCCGAGCGCCTTGAAGATCGCCTCGAGGACGTGCATCGTGTCCTCACCTTCCATCAGCCGCACGTGCAGCGTGAGACCGCCGGCCTCCGCGAGCTCGTGCAGGAAGCTGTGGACGAGATCGGTCCGGAGGCCGCCGACCCTCGCCTCCGACAGATCGACGTTCGAGACGAGGAGCGCGTGCTCGGATGCCTCGAGCGCGACGTGCGCCAGGGCCTCGGCGGCGGGCACCACGGCCGAGCCGTGTCCCCGGGCGCCCTCCGCGCGGAGCAGTTGACGGAGCGCTTCCCCGAGCGCTCGACCGGACGCCGCCACCTCCGCCCCAGGCTCGTCGGGAGCCACCTCCAGCGTCAGGTCGAACGCAGCGTGCGAGGCCAGAAGCGCGAGCAGGTGGTCGAGGACCGAGAGCCCGGTCCCCACCCGCGCCTCGCCGGAGCCCTCGAGCGCGACGCGCACTCCGGTTCTCCCGGCCTCCGTTCGGCGCCTCGCCATAGCTCGGACGCTAGGCCTCGACGCGCTCGATCTGCGCGCCGAGCCGGCGCAGGCGCTCGTCGATGCGCTCGTACCCGCGGTCGATCTGACCGACGTTGCCGATCGTCGACGTGCCCTCGGCGCAGAGCGCCGCGATCACCATCGCCATGCCGGCCCGGATGTCGGGGCTCTCCAGACGCTCGCCGCGCAGCTGCGCCGGGCCCGTCACGACGGCGCGGTGCGGGTCGCAGAGAATGATCCGCGCCCCCATGCGGACGAGCTTGTCGACGAAGAACAGCCGGTTCTCGAACATCTTCTCGAAGATCAGGATCGTGCCGCGCGCCTGCGTCGCGACCGCGAGCGCGATCGAGGTCAGATCGGCGGGGAAGGCGGGCCACGGGCCGTCCTCGATCTTCGGGATCTGGTCGCCGAGGTCGTCCTGGATCACGAGATCCTGCTCGGCCGGCACCCGCACGCTGCGCTCGCCGACCTCCACGCGGACGCCGAGTCGCGCGAACGCGGGCAGGATCGAGATCAGGTCGTCCGGGTCGACGCCCTCGATCGTCACGTCGCCGCGCGTCACGGCCGCGAGCCCGACCAGGCTCGCCACCTCGACGTGGTCGGGGCAGACCTCGTGCTCCCCGCCTCCGAGCTGCTCGACGCCCTCGATGCGGAGGACGTTCGAGCCGATGCCAGTGATGCGGGCGCCGAGCGAGACCAGGAAGCGGCAGAGATCCTGGACGTGCGGCTCGCAGGCGGCGTTCAGGAGCATCGTCTCGCCTTCGGCGAGCACCGCGGCCATGACGGCGTTCTCCGTCCCCATCACGCTCGCCTCGTCGAGGAAGATCCGTCGCCCGACGAGACGGCGGGCGCGAAGCTCGAAGCGGCGGGTGATCGCCACCTCGGCCCCGAGCTGCTCGAACGCGTGCACGTGGGTATCCAGGGGCCGGCGCCCGATGAAGTCGCCGCCCGGCGGCGAGAGCAGCACGTGTCCGCAGCGGGCGAGCAGCGGCCCGGCGAGGAGGAAGGAGCCGCGGATCCGTTGCGAGTGCTCGTCGTCGATCTCGGTGCTCACGATCTCGAGCGTCTGGACGCGCACCTCGTTCGGGCCCGTCCAGTCGGCGTCGGCGCCGGCGTCTCTGAGCAGCTCGAGCATCGTCTCGACGTCGCGGATGTGGGGCAGGTTCGTCAGCGTCACCGGCTCGCGCGTCAGCAGGCACGCGGCGAGAATCGGAAGGGCGCCGTTCTTGTTGCCGGCCGCTCGGACGGTGCCGGACAGCGGCCGGCCCCCCTCGATCACGAACGACTCGTTCAGGGCGCCCGCGACAGCCGTCGAAGCCATCGCGGTACCCTACCCGAGCCCATGGACCCCACCCGAGCTCACGCCTGGGAGACGCTGACGCGCTACACGCAGGGCGAGAGCCTGCTCCGTCACGCGCTCGCCGTCGAGGCGTCCACCCGCTCGTACGCCCGCCGTCACGGCGAGGACGAGGAGCTCTGGGGCGTGGTCGCGCTCCTGCACGACTTCGACTACGAGATCCACCCGACGCTCGATCGGCATCCGCAGGACGGCGCGCCGATCCTCCGCGAGGAGGGGTATCCCGAGGAGGTGATCGAGGCGGTCCTCTCGCACGCCGAGCACCTGCGCCTGCCGCGCGACACGCCGCTCAAGCGCACGTTGTTCGCCTGCGACGAGCTCTCGGGCTTCGTCCACGCCTGCGGGCTCGTCCGGCCCACCGGGCTCGACGGGCTCGAGCCGAAATCGGTGCGGAAGAAGCTGAAGCAGCCGTCCTTCGCGGCGGGGGTGCATCGGGACGAGGTGTACGCGGGCGCCGAGGCGCTCGGGCTCGAGCTGGACGAGCACATCGCGAACGTCGTTGCGGCGTTGCAGCCGATCTCCTCGGAGCTCGGGCTGCGCACCGGCGCCGCGGCGGCGGGCTCGTGACGCCTCGCCTCGATCTCGTCGGGCTCGTCGTCGCCGACCTGGAGGCCTCGCTCGCGTTCTACCGGCGTCTCGGTCTCGCCGTGCCCGACGACGCGGACGGCGAAGGGCACGGTCACGTCGAGGTCTCTCTCCCGGGCGGGTTGCGGCTGGCCTGGGACACGGTGGAGACAGTGCGGAGCTTCGACCCCGACTGGACGCCCGCCAGCGGCTCGCCGCGGATCGGTCTGGCGTTTCTCTGCGACGGGCCGGAGGAGGTCGACCGGAGCTACCGGGAGCTCGTCGAGCTCGGCTACAGGGGACACAAGGAGCCTTGGGACGCCTTCTGGGGCCAGCGCTACGCGCAGGTCGAGGATCCCGACGGCAATGTGGTCGACCTCTTCGCGCCGCTTCCGGCCCCCGCGTAGAGCCTGATCCGTGTGGTCGTCACGGACATGTCTCGGCGAGCCATCTCTCGGTGCCAGGCACCGTCGCGTGTCAAGAGCCGGTCCGTGCCGAGAGGGTGACGATTCGTCCCAGACGGTCAGGTTGCTCGCTCGAGCTCGGCGAGCAGACGATCGACGTCTTCGTCGCTCGTCCACCAACCGCACGAGGCCCGCAGCCAGCCCGTCCCCGGCAGGTCGCGGACGACCACGCGGCGCTCGTACAGTCGAGAGGCGTCCTCGGCCGCTTCGTGCGGCGCGACGAACGAGACGAGCGTCGCCTGCCCCGGCTCTGTCACGACCTCGAAGCGCTCCGACAGCCGTTCCCGGCAGCGCTCCGCCAGCTCGCGGGCCCGGTCGTACCGCCACGGCGGCGCCTCGTCCAGCGCGGCTTGCAGCCCCGCGAGGGCCGGCGTCGCGAGCCAGCCGAAGTCGAACCGGTACGCGCCGGCCTTCGGAACGTAGGAGCCGTCCCGCTCGATCGACTGCTGGGAGAAGTACGTCGGCAGCGCGACTCGGAGGGCTTCGGGCTCGCGCACGTAGAGAGCGCCGAGCGGCTCGGGGCCGCACAGCCACTTCTGACAGGACACGGTGTAGAAATCCACCTCGCCCACCCGAACCGGGATCGCGCCCACCGACTGCGCCCCGTCGACGAGGATCGGCAGGCCCGTCTCCCGGCGAAGCTCGTGCATCGGCACGACCTGCCCCGTCGTCCAGATGACGTGCGAGAGAGCGAGCAGGCGCGTCCTCGGCGTGACCTCGGCGAGGATCGTCTCGACAGCCTCTGCCGCGGGCCGGGCCGTCACCTCGGCCACCCTGACCCGGGCCCCCGACGCGTGCAGCGGAAGCAGCAGGCCGGGATGCTCCGAGCTCGTGGTCACCACCTCGTCCTCCGGCCCCAGATCGAGGCCCGCGATGACGATGTTGCAACCGTCCGACGTCGAGCTCGTCAGCGCCAGCCGGTCGGCAGGCGCGTCGATCAGCGCCGCGAGCCGCTCGCGCACCCCCTCGCGCAGCGCGAGCATGCTCTCGAACCCCGCCTTCCCGCCGCGCCCGTGCTCGTGGTCGAACCGGTTCCGCTCGTCCATCGCGGCGATGGTCGCCCGCGACAGCGGGCCGAGCGTGCCCGCGTTCAGGTACGCGAACCGCTCGAGGACCGGAAAGCGAGCGCGGGCCTCTTCGAAGCTCACCCGACCGACACCTCGACGGGGGCGTGATCGGAGAGCACGCGCCCGGCGACTCGGCGGCGCTCGACCGGCCAACGCACCGGCAGGCCCGCGGGCAGCCCGCGAACGAGCACGTGGTCGATGCCATCTCCGGGCGTGGAGAACCCCCACTCCCGGCCGGCGAGGTCGGCGAGCGTCCTGGAGCGCTCGTACCGGACGTTGAGGTCGCCGCAGAGAAGGACGGGCTCGTCCGGCTGCGCGAGCCCGTCAGCGAACGCGGCGGCGCGCAGGAGCTCGGCATCGGCGAGGCGCTCGTCCGGCGGATAGCTCGTCGCGTGGAGATTGGCGACGAGCATGGTGCCCCCGTCCGGAAGGCCGACGCGGAGCGCCTGGCAGACCCGCCGCTCCTTGGCCCAGGCGAGCCGCGCGAGCGGGCCGAGCGACAACCAGCGCGCCTGCGCCCGGCGAAAACGAAACGGATTCAGGGTCAGCACCCGGCGGTCGTGCACGCGCAGCTCGGGCGAGACGAGCGTGGCGTTCGCCTGCCCGGAGAACGCCGAGCGGAGCAAGCCGTGATCGACCGCCGTCACCATGCGCCCGACCGTCGCGGTCGAGGGCAGCGGGCCGAGCGTCGGCCGCGCCGCCACCGCGCCGAACGCCCGCATCCCGCTCCACGTACCGAGCCTCGGGAGCGCCCAGACGGGCCCCTCCTGCAGGCACAGCACCGCCGGCCGGTCGAGGCTCGCGAGGCGCACCATCTCGTCGAGGAACGCTCTCCGCTCGGGCGGCCTCGCGTTGCCGTGGAAGAGGTTCCAGGTGCGCACGAGGAGAGCCAAGGGCGGGGCTAGTCTAGGCCCCGTGCGCGTCGTGCTCGCCGATCCCCCGGCCTTCACGCCGGCGTACGACCACGAGCTCGCCGCGGCGCTCGCCCGCGCGGGTGCGGAGGTCGAGCTCGTGACCTCGCCGTTTCGCTTCGGCGAGACGCCGCGGCCGGACGGCTATCGGAGAAGCGAGCTCTTCTACCCACTCTCCTCTCGCCTCTTTCGCCGCTCGCGCCTGCGACTGCCGCTCAAGCTCGCCGAGCACCCAGTCGGGCTCGCACGACTCGCCCGCGCCCGCGCCGACGTGGTGCACGTGCAGTGGCTCGCAGTCCCGCAGGTGGACGAGCGGCTGCTGCGCTTGCGCGCGCCGTCCGTCTTCACCGCGCACGACCTCCTACCGCGCCGCAGCGCGGGAAAGCGAGAGCTCTGGGCGCGGCTCCTGCACCGCTTCGACCGGGTCGTCGTGCACAGCGAGCGCGGGCACGAGGCGCTAGCGGCGCTCGGGCTCGAGGCGAGCCGCCTGCGCGTCATCCCCCATCCGGTCTTCCCGAGTGCCCCGACACGGGCGGACGACGGCCGGACCCTCCTCTGCTTCGGCGTCATCCGCCGGTACAAGGGCCTGGACGACGCCCTCGCCGCGGCGCGGCAGGTCGAGGGCGCCCGGTTGATCGTGGCGGGCGACCCGGTGGACCCGATCGACCACCTGCGCGCGCCGAGCGACCGCTTCGTCGACTGGCGGCTCGGCTACCTCCCGCCCGACGAGGTCGAGCGTGCATTCGGCGAGGCGACGCTCGCGCTGTTTCCCTACCGCCCGGAGCTCGATCAGAGCGGGGCCCTCCTGCAGGCTCTCGGCGCCGGCGTGCCGGCGGTCGTCTACGACGTCGGAGGTCTCGCCGAGCCGGTCCGCCGCTTCGGGGCGGGCCGCGTCGTGGCTCCGGGAGACGTCTCCGGGCTCGCCGCCGCCGTCCGCGAGCTGCTCGACGACGGTGCGGCGCTCGAGACGGCGCGCGCGGGCGCGCGGGCTGCGCGGCAGGCTCTCACGTGGGACGCGGCTGCGGCCGCTCACCTCGAGCTCTACCGGGAGCTCGCCTGATCTTCCGGCGCCCCTTCGCGGACGTCATCGAGCGACAGCTCGACCTCTTCGTGGCCGAGCACGCGGAGTTGATCCAGACGTGCGACGAGGCGGAGCGACGCTACGAGCGGGCCGGCCGCGAGGAAGCCGAGGAGGCGTACGGCGACTTCGCCGACCTGCTCGGGAGCGGGACCGAGATCCTCGCCGAGTTGCGCGACCACTACGGGTCGACGCTCGAGCCCGAGCGGGCCGAGCAGTACGCCGCGGCGTTCGCTCGGGCGGTGCGCGCGCGCCTGCCTTCGTTCGCGCTGGAAATCGAGGAGACTTAGCGCGTGGCCGAGCGGCTCGAGGACTACGGGATCATCGGCGACCTGCAGACGGCGGCGCTCGTCGGGCGCTCGGGCTCGATCGACTGGCTCTGCTTCCCGCGCTTCGACTCGGGAGCCTGTTTCGCCGCGCTCCTCGGCGACCCCCGGCACGGGCGCTGGCTGCTGGCGCCGGAGGGCGACCCGACGGCCGCCGCGCGCCGGTACCGCGAGGACACGCTCGTGCTCGAGACCGAGTTCAGAACCGACGAGGGTGTCGCGCGGCTGATCGATTTCATGCCGCCCCGAGGGACGGATCCGGACGTCGTTCGCATCGTCGAGGGCGTCAGCGGCCGCGTGCGCATGCGGATGGAGCTCGTGATCCGCTTCGACTACGGCTCCATCGTGCCCTGGGTGAGGAGCATCGACGGCGCCGGCCTTGCGGTCGGCGGCCCGGACGCACTCTGCCTGCGCACCCCGGTCGAGACGCGCGGCGAGAACCTCACGACGGTGGCGGAGTTCACTGTCTGCGAGGGCGACCGGGTGCCCTTCGCGCTCACGTGGTTCCCCTCCAATCGAGAGCCTCCGCCCGAGATCGATCCGGAGCAGGCGCTCGCCGACACCGAGCGCTACTGGCGCGACTGGTCCTCCAACTGTTCCTACTACGGCGAATGGCCCGAGGCGGTTCGCACGTCGCTCCGGGTGCTGAAGGCGCTCACGTACGGGCCGACCGGGGGAATCGTCGCCGCCCCCACGACCTCGCTGCCCGAATGGATCGGCAGCGTGCGGAACTGGGACTACCGCTTCTGCTGGCTGCGCGACGCCACTTTCACGCTCTACTCCCTAATGAGCGCCGGCTACACCGAGGAGGCAGCCGCCTGGCGAAACTGGCTGCTGCGCGCGGTCGCGGGCGACCCGGCGGACACGCAGATCATGTACGGCGTCGCGGGCGAGCGGCGGCTGACCGAGCTCGAGCTCTCCTGGCTGCCCGGCTACGAGGGCTCTGCGCCCGTGCGGATCGGCAACAAGGCATCGGACCAGCTGCAGATCGACGTCTACGGGGAGGTGATGGACGCGCTCCACCAGGGACGCCGGCACGGGCTCGGCGGCTTGACGCGCGGCTCCTCGTGGGCGCTGCAGAAGAAGCTGCTCGACTTCCTCGAGTCGAAGTGGCGCGAGCCCGACGAGGGCATCTGGGAGGTACGCGGGCCGCGCCGCCACTTCACCCACTCGAAGGTGATGGCGTGGGTCGCGTTCGACCGGGCCGTGAACGCCGTCGAGTGCTTCGACCGCGAAGGCCCGGTCGATCGCTGGCGTCGTCTTCGCTCCGAGATCCACGAGGAGGTCTGCCGGGAGGGGTTCGACCCCGAGCTCGGCTCGTTCGTCCAGTACTACGGCTCGGACAAGCTCGACGCGAGTCTGCTGATGATCCCGCTCGTCGGCTTCCTGCCCGCCGACGACCCGCGGGTCGTCGGCACGCTCGAGGCGATCCAGGCAGGACTCTGCCGCGACGGCTTCGTCGAGCGCTACGCGACCGACGAGAGCTCCCCCGCGGTCGACGGGCTGCCGCCGGGCGAGGGCGTCTTCCTGCCCTGCACCTTCTGGCTGGCGGACAACCTGGCGCTGATGGGCCGCACGGACGAGGCCCGAGAGGTCTTCGAGAAGCTGCTCGCGATCCGCAACGATCTCGGGCTCCTCTCCGAGGAGTACGACCCCGAGGCCGGCCGCCTGCTCGGAAACTTTCCGCAGGCGTTCACGCACGTCGGGCTCGTGAACACGGCGTACAACCTGTCGCGCGCGGAGATGGGGCCGGCGGAGCACCGGGGCACGCCGGAAGAGACCCCGGCGCGCTGACCCGTAGGCCCAAGTAACAGTCTGTTACTTGGTTGCTCGGGCGGACGGGCGTCGCTCCGGGACACGTCCGTGCCGGGTTCTACCGCTCTCTCTAGCGGTGGCCGAAGTGGTGCGCCGGCGGGAGGGCGCCGTGCACGTCGGCCTCGTCCGCCGCCTCGCGGGCGAGCGGGCCAAGCGTCTCCAGCCCGTGCACGAGCACGTTCTGGTTGCGACCGAGCTGCTCGAAGCGGCCACGGGCGAGCAGGAGCGGCTCGCCGCGGACGATCGCCCGGAAGCGATCGTAGACCGGCGGCGGGATGATCAGGTTCATCTGGCCGAACTCGTCCTCGAGCAGCATGAAGACGACGCCGTTCGCGGTCGCGGGGCGCTGGCGCGCGACCGCCATCCCGGCCACGGTCACCGTGGAGCGGTCGGGTGTCTCGCGGAGCTCGCGGCTCGAGAGCGTCCCTGGGGGCAGGCGTGAGCGCAGCAGCTCGAGCGGGTGCGCTCCCACCGAGAGCCTCGTCGTCCTGTAGTCCGCGAGCATCTGCTCCCAGACAGTCGGCTCGGGCAGCACCGGCGTCTCGACGGTCGGCTCGAGCGGGAGCGCGAGCTGCCGCTCCTCGCCCGCCGACCCGGGCACGCTCTCGCCGCGCGGGACGAGGCCGAGCTGCCAGAGGAGCGCGCGCCTCGGCAGGCCGAAGCAGTCGCACGCGCCCGAGGCGACGAGCGCCTGCAGACCGCCCTGCCCGAGCACCGCGCGCTGCGTCAGGTCCCGGATGCTCGAGTACGACCCCGCTCGCTCGCGCTCCTCGACGACGAGCGCGGCGTCCTCGTCGCCGACCGAGCCGACGAAGGCCAGCCCGATCCGCACGGCTCCCTCCTCGACGGCGCACCGGGCTCCGCTGACGTTGACATCGGGCGGTCGCGTCTCCACCCCGCGCCGCTGCCCGTCGCGGACGAGGCTCGCGGGCGGATAGAAGCCCATCGGCTGCGCGTTCAGGAGCGCGCAGAGGAACTCGGCCGGATGGTGGTGCCGCAACCACGCCGACTGGTAGGCGAGCAGGCCGAACGCCGCCGCGTGCGACTTCGGGAAGCCGAAGCCCGAGAAGCCGACGAGCTTGTCGAAGATCCCGTCGGCGACCTCCTCCTCGACGCCCCTCCCGATCCCGCCGGCGACGAAGCGGCCGCGGTACGCCTCGAGCGCGTCGTGGCTTCGCTTCCGGCTCATCGCCCGGCGCAGGCCTTCCGCCTCGCCGACCGTGAAACCGGCGACCGCCATCGCCACGTCGAGCACCTGATCCTGGAAGACGACCACGCCGAGCGTGGAGCGAAGCGGCTCCGCGAGCAGTGGATGCTCGACCGGCGGAACGAAGCCGGGATCCTCACGCAGGCGCTGGCGGTGCTCGATGTACGGGTGCACGGCCTTGCCCTGGATCGGCCCCGGCCGGACGAGCGCGACCTGCACGGTGAGATCGTCGAGGTTCTCCGGACGGGTGCGGAGGAGGCTCTGCATCTGCGCACGGCTCTCGATCTGGAAATCGCCGACCGTGTCGGCCCGCTGGATCTCGTCGTACACGGCCGGGTCGTCGAGCGGGATCCGCGAGAGATCGATTGTCCTGCCCCGCTTCTTCGCGATCTGGTCGACGCAGTCCTCGACCGCCGAGAGCATCCCGAGCCCGAGCAGGTCGATCTTGAGAAACCCCGCGTCGGCGCACGAGTCCTTGTCCCACTGGCAGAGCTGCCGGCCGGCCATCGCGGCGGGTTGGACGGGGACGAGCTCGACGAGCGGACGGGTCGAGATCACCATTCCCCCGGGATGCTGCGAGACGTGCCGGGGCAGGCCGGCGATCTCGCCGGTCAGCTCGGCGAAGGCGCGCCAGCGCGGCGAGAGCAGCCTGCGCTCGGCGTCCGGCAGCAGCTGCAGCTCGTCGGAGACCCGCTTCGCGTTCCAGCCGTCGGTCACCCGTGCGAGCCGCTCGAGCTCGGCGAAGGGCAGGCCGAGGGCCTTGCCGACGTCGCGGATCGCTCCCCGCGAGCGGTAGGTGGCGAAGCTCGCGACGAGCGCGGCGTGCTCGCGGCCGTAGCGGTCGGTGACGGCGACGATCAGCTTCTCGCGGATGTCGCGCGGGAAGTCGAGATCGATGTCCGGGACGGCGTTCAGCTCATGGTTCAGGAAGCGGCCGAGCGAGAGGTCGGCGGCGACGGGATCGACGTGCGAGAGGCCGGTCAGGTAGCAGACGAGCGAGCCGACGGAGCTTCCACGGCCACGGCCGGGCGGAAGCGCGTGCCGGGGCGAGTCGCGGCCGCGCACCTCGAGCGCCACGGTGCGCGCGAGCTCGAGCACGTCCCAGTGGAGCAGGAAGAATCCCGCCAGCCCGAGCTCCGCGATCAGCGCCAGCTCCTCGTCGAGCCGCTCGCGCGCGCGGCGGCGAAGGCGATGGCCGTGCGGATAGCGACCGTCGAAGGCGTGGTTGCAGACGCCGGCGAGCTGGACGTCGACCGGCTCGGGGCTGTCCGAGAAGTCCGGGTAGCGATAGCCGAGCTCCTGCGTGAGGTCGAACTCGAGCCGCTCGGCGAGCTCCCCCGTCCGCGCCACGGCGCCGGCGTCCTCGGGGAAGCGGTCCGCCATCTCGCCGGGCGGCAGGAGCACGCTCTCGCGGTTGCCCCGCCGCTCCCGCTCGCAGCCGTCGAGCGACGTGCGGTGCCGGATCGCTACGAGGACGTCCTGGAGCGGGAGCCGCCGCGGGTGGTGGGCGTGCGGATCTCCGGTCGCCACCGTGGGGACGCCGATCGCCTCGGCCAGGTCGCGCAGCGCAGCATTCCGCCGGGCATCACCACGCTCGTACGGGCGCTGCAGCTCGACGAGGAAGCAGTCGCGTCCGAACACGTCGGCGAGCTCGGCCGCCGCGTTCGGGCTGCGCACGGCGAGACCGTGTCGCGCGCACCCGGAGAGGCAGACGAGGCCCTCGCTGTGCTGCGCCAGCAGAGCCGGATCGAGCGCGGGCTCGAGGAGCACGACCTCGCGCCCGGGCGGACGGGTGTGCGCGTGCGCCGCGGTCAGCAGCCGGCACAGGTTCGCGTACCCACGTGCCGACTCGACGAGGAGCGTCACGTGCGAGCGGTCGGCGAGCGTCACCTCGGCGCCCGTGATCGGCCGGACGCCGAAAGCCTTCGCCGCGTGCGCGAACTCGAGCGAGCCGTGCACCCCGTCGTGGTCGGTCAGCGCGAGCGCCTCGTAGCCGAGCTCCGCCGCGCGTGCGGCCAGCTCCTCCGGCTGCGACGCCCCGTCGAGGAACGAATAGGCGGAATGGCAGTGCAGCTCGACGTAGGGCAGACGTGGCTCCTACGCCTTCTGCGCGAACCAGCCGCCGGCCTCGCCGTCGTGGAAGACGACCTTGTTCTCGCCGCTCGCGAGGACGAGGTCGAAGTAGCGGCGGCCGACGGGCTCCTCCGTCCACCAGCGGTCGACCACACGCCACTCCTCGCGCACGAGCGCGACCGAGAGGCGATTGACGCGCCATGGCACTCCGTCGACGTGAGCGTCGACGAGCGCGGGACGCGGCGCGTTGATTCTCCCCGCCGTGCGGGCGGCGCCGGACGATTGAGCGGAATATCCGATCAAGCGCCCGCGCTAGAGCCGGAGGGTCCGTGGGGCAACCCTGGGCTCCCCCACGCTAGACGTCACGCGGAACGAAGAGCGCGCGCGCCTCGGGGATCCGCGACCAGGGCGCGACCTCGACGACGGTGCACACGGAGCCCGTGCCGGTGCTCGCGCGTACCTGCCGCAGCCCCTCCTCGAGCTGGACGCCGAGCTCGTCGCCCTCCGGCCGGACGAGCTGAAGCTGCTGACCGTCCGACTCCGTCAGCTCGACCAGCTCGATGCGAAGCTCGAGGACAGGCGCCGGCAGCTCCGCGAGCTTGGGGCCGAGCGCGGCGCGGAGCCGGTCGCGCTCGGCGGTCGGATCGCGCAGCGTCACCGCCCGTCGCCACGAGCCGCCGCCGACGAGGCGCGCGGAGAGCGCGAGCTTGCGCGCGAAGCGCCCGGCTCGCTCGGGGCGGGCGAGCAGGCGGTCGAGCAGCGCTCCGAACGCCCGGCGCAGCGTCAGCTCGTTCGCGACCGCCTCGGGGAACTCGAGCGACTCGACGAGGTCGGCCGGAGGCCGCCGGCCGCGAACGCGCGCGGAGGCTCCTCCCCTGGCCAGGCCCCAGGCGTGCCGGCCGTCGGGCCCAAGGCGTTCGGCGACGGCGCCGGCGGGGAGTCCGGCGAGGTCTCCGAGCCTGCGCACGCCGAGCTCGCGCAGCTCCTGCTGGCGCGCGGGCTCGAGCGGGAGCAGGCCGAGCGGCAGAGGCGCGAGGAAGTCGCCGGTGCCCTCGTCGGACACGATCAAGAGCTGCCCGGGGCGCGCGACGCTCGCCGCCGCGAGGGCGGCGAACCGGCGCTCGGCAGCGCCCGCGCGTGGGTCCCAGGCAGAGCCGACGGCGGCGAGAGCGCGCTTCAGCGCAGACTCGAGCCCACCGTAGAGACGCTCGACACCGCGCGTCTCGAACACGACGCAGCCGAGCTCGATCGCCTCGACCGCGAAGCCGCTGTTCTCGAGGCGGAGCAGGACGCCCTCCCACTCCTGCTCGGCCGCGGCGGGATCCTGCTCCACGAGCACGAGGGCCGGATACGTCGCGAGCGCCTCCCCCATGCGCATGCCCGGGCGCACCCCGAGCGCCTCGGCCGCGGCGGTGACAGGGCCGAGGAGCGGCTCGGAGCCCGGGCCCGGAGCGAGCGCGGCAGGCTGCAGCACGAGGCCCGGACGGGAGCGGAGGGCCGCCCGGAGCTCGAATCCCTGGATGACGATGCAGGCG